>JBGCES010000297.1:0-18284 GCA_045106545.1 Saprospiraceae bacterium | reverse complement strand
TTTTCTTCGCCCTTATATTATGGTGGACCGGTACAGCCCGATACGATTCATTATGTCCACCGTATGGGAGATCTAATTGAGGATAGTCAGCATGTGGTAGATGGTATTTATTGGGGGGGGGACTATGAAAAGGTGAAGTTTTTAATCGATCAAGGATTAATTACGGATAAAGATATTCGCTTCTTTGTCGGCTATTCTGGCTGGTCTGGCGGACAAATTGAACAAGAATTAGCACTTGGTTCTTGGGTCGTTACTGATATGGATGCGAATTATTTATTTAAAACGCCACCACCAGAACTTTGGCAGCAAGCCATGGAAAATAAAGGGAACGTCTATTCGGTCATCGCGCAAGTTCCCGACAATTCTATTTGGAATTAAATAAAAAAGAGGACAGAAAAGAGACCGATAAATCTGAGAGAATACAGACTAAATAAGTAGCTTGATAGTTTTAAAGAGGTGGAACTTAAAAGTCTGAATATCAAATGAATATCTAAATTTTAGCTTCTGTTTTTATTACTATTATCTAACTAAATCTAACCACTTTATCATGCTAACCACCACACGTTCTTCCGCTGATTTGATGCAATTGGAAGATAAATACGGCGCACATAATTACCATCCACTTCCCGTTGTTTTGAGCCGCGGTGAAGGCGTTCATGTTTGGGACGTAGAAGGAAAAAAATATTATGACTTTCTATCTGCTTACTCTGCGGTAAATCAAGGTCATTGTCATCCACGTATTGTCGGCGCATTAAAAAATCAGGCAGATACCTTGACGTTGACTTCGCGGGCATTCTACAATGACCAATTGGGTCAATACGAAAAGTACTTAACGGAGTATTTCGGTTTTGATAAAGTGCTACCCATGAATACGGGCGCAGAAGGCGTAGAAACGGCAATTAAAATTTGTCGTAAATGGGGCTACGAAAAGAAAGGTATTCCAAATGGCGAAGCGCACATTATTGTCTGTGGACAAAATTTTCACGGTCGTACCGTAACCATTATTTCCTTCTCTTCAGATCCTGATGCTAAAGGAAATTTCGGACCTTATACACCTGGTTTTATTGCCGTTCCTTACAACGATCTAGCTGCTTTAGAAAAGGTGCTGGACGAAAAAGGGGATAAAGTAGCAGGTTTTTTAGTAGAACCGATTCAAGGCGAAGCGGGCGTGTTTGTGCCTGACGATAATTTCATTCCAGATGCAGCCGCATTATGTAAAAAACATAATGTATTATTTATTGCTGATGAAATTCAAACGGGCATTGCTCGGACAGGAAGTTTGTTACGCGTTTGCGGTGATTGTAGCTGTGAAAATAAGTGTCATCAACAAGAAGATACTTATACCCGTCCTGACATGTTGATTTTAGGAAAAGCCATTTCGGGTGGCGTTTATCCTGTTTCTGCGGTTTTAGCAGATAACGATATTATGGAAGTGATCCATCCAGGACAGCATGGAAGTACTTTTGGTGGAAACCCGCTAGCGTGTGCGGTAGCTACGGAAGCATTGGAAGTAGTACGTGATGAGCATTTAATGGAAAATGCCCGTGAGATGGGTGAGTTATTCCGCTCAGAAATGCAAAAACTGGTAGATACTAATGACTTATTGACCTTGGTACGTGGTAAAGGCTTATTAAATGCCGTAGTTATCAACGATACGCCCGATAGCTCAACGGCTTGGAATATTTGCGTTGCTTTGAAAAACAATGGCTTATTAGCCAAGCCAACCCACGGAAATATTATCCGTTTTGCTCCGCCTTTGGTTATGACTAAAGAGCAATTATTAGACTGCTGTGCGATTATCAAAAAGACATTAGCTGAATTTGCTTAACCTGGAGGTCAGACTACCGATCGCTGTGCTGCCAGATGACATATATATTTCTGGTCTGATAGCACAGCGGTCTGTCAATAAAATGGTCTGTCATCTGTCTTCTATTAATAAATGGATATCGAATTTCTACGTGAATACTGCCTTTCTAAACCTGCCACTACGGAAAGTTTTCCCTTTGATGAAGTGACGCTGGTCTTTAAAGTAATGAATAAAATGTATGCCTTAGTCGGGTTAGAACGCCTACCACCCGCAGTCAATTTAAAGTGCGATCCAGAACGTGCTATTGAATTGCGAGAAGAATATGACGGCGCTATTATTCCAGGTTTTCACATGAGTAAAAAACACTGGAATACGGTGATGTTGGAAGATGTAGATGATAAATTGATTATTGAATTAGTGGATCATTCTTACGACTTGGTCGTGTCAAAAATGACTAAGAAGGATCGGGAAGCATTGAAAGAAATGCAGTAATAGGGTAGAGACGTTTGAAAAAACGTCTCAATAGTAGCAATGTCGCTTCAATAATGCACAATAGAGATTCCTCAATATTACAACTTCACAACCTGCTCTATCAATTGTACTTGCTCCCCTAAAAACTGTAGGAAATAAGTTCCTTGCGGTAAATCATGTAAATCCAATTCGAGTTGCCGATTATCGCGTAGCCGCCCGTCCGTTTGTTGCAATAACTGTCCAGTTTGCGAAAATAGAGAAAGGGTAAAATCTTGATTCTCAATATTTATGGGCGTGATAAAAAGTCTATCTCGGGTAGGAGAAGGGTAAGCGTCGATACTCTGTAATTTGACTTCATGGATGTTCGCTACCGTAAAGGAAAAAATCTCTGATTTAGCAATACAACCATTTTCATCCGTCGTTTCTACATAATAATCTCCTGAATCCAACAGATATAGCATCTGAGCTGAAGCATTGGGAATCGAAATATCGTCTTTATACCACTGGTAATATTCGGCTAAAGAAGTAGATAAAACATTCTCATCGTAAGTGATAGTAGGAACGGTTGGTTGATGGACTTGTACTTCGACAATGGTAGAGTAAATGAGCGAATCATCTTCTGAAATCCGCAATTGATATTGACCACCCTCGGTCGTAATCAACGATGATTCATCATTGGTCAATAAGGAGTCATTGTGAAACCACTCATATTTTTCACAAACATAATCGGTATATAATTCTAACGTCCCTCCTGCACATAAATTCCAGCCAAATTCGCTATGAATTTCTAACGCTAACGAATCAGGAACAGTCGTTTGCATTTCTTCTTCAGCGGCACGTCGTTCACCTCCTGCTTGTGACCAAGCACTCAGATAAAAAAACAGGATAAAAAAAGAGAGTATTATTCTATTCATAATCAATAACTTGTGGATATGCCACGTCGAAATAATTAATTCGGCATTACAATAAAGCTAAAATCGGAAGTTTTTGTTAGAAATACTAAATAAATGAAGAAATTTTTGCTCGAAGGCAATTTACTGACACATTATCAATCGATTAAAACCTTAATTTAGACAAGTTGATTTTTGAAAATGCTGAATACTAGAATTGTATAGCCATCATTTTTTAGTACATTTAGCAAATTCTTTGTTCAAAACTACATTCGTATGAAAATCCTACCTTTTTTAGTCGGTTTAGTCCTCACCGTTGCTACTATTTATCTATTAAATAATCCAATTTCGACTGAAAAAGCAACTATACCTGCTTTTGGACAATTACTAAATCCTAATACTGGATTCTGGAAAAACGGTGAGGCTGCAATAGCGCAAACTACTGCACCAACTATCAATTCTACCGAACTTTCTCAATCCGTAGAAGTGGTTTACGATGATCGCTTAGTACCACATATTTTTGCGCAAAATGCACTAGACGCCATGTTTGTACAAGGCTATATTGTCGCCCAACATCGATTGTGGCAGATAGATTTTGCGACTCGGGCGACGGCAGGAAGATTATCGGAAATATTAGGCGATCGTACCTTAGAATTTGACCGCGATAAACGTAGGAAAGGAATGGGTTTCGCCGCAGAAAACACTTTGGAGGCATGGAAAAAAGACGGTGCGAGTTGGGAATTATTAGAAAAATACGTAGCGGGTATTAATACTTACATCCGTTCCTTATCGCCTGCTGATTATCCGATAGAATATAAAATATTAGGCTACGAACCCGAATTATGGACACCTTTAAAAACCGCATTATTCGCTAAATCTATGGCGGAAACCCTTGCGAGCCGAGCCAGCGATGTGTCTGCCACAAATGCATTAGAGCTATTCGGTAGAAATGATTTTGATTACATCTATCAAACTTATTATAAAGAAGAATCGCCGATTATTCCTGTTTCGGTGAAGTGGGATGCGATTCGGGCTGATTTAGCAACAGATACTTTAGAACAACAACTAGGGAGTGCGTTGCCGCGAACGGGGAAGTTGCCTTTTGAAGAAGTAGTTGAACACCTGGGAAGTAACAACTGGGCAGTTAATAGTAAAAAATCCAAAACGGGCAATCCAATTCTTTGTGGCGATCCGCATCTACGTATGACGCTGCCCGCTGTTTGGTTTGAAAATCAGATTCATACGCCCGAATACAATGTTTATGGCGTTTCGTTACCAGGGATTCCAGGCGTTACGATTGGTTTTAATGAAAATATCGCGTGGTCGATGACCAATGTGGGACATGACATCAGCGATTTCTATGAAATAACTTGGCAGGATAGTACAAAACAAGCTTATTTATTAGATGGAAAATACGTTCCAGTCAAAAAGCGAATTGAAACTTATGGTATAAAAAATAGTGAGCCAATCATTGATACGGTACGCTACACGCAGTGGGGACCCGTTTATTTAGAAACCGAAACTGGAAAAGATATTGCGTTGCGCTGGACAGTACACGACGGAATGGATGACGATATGGTTGGCGTGACTAACGCCATGAATCGCGCCAAAAACTATACGGAATATCGCGCTGCGATTCGCCAATTTAATACGCCAGCACAGAACTTCGTTTTCGCTGCGAAAGATAATGATATTGGGATTACAGTACAGGGCGCATTTGCCATCAAAAAAGCAGGACAAGGACGTTTTTTACTGGATGGAAGTAAAAGTGAAAATGCTTGGCAGGGCATCGTTCCAAAGGATCACGTTCCAGCAGTGAAAAATCCAGCGCGTAATTTTGTCGCTTCCGCAAATCAGCATTCCACTGCGCCTGATTACCCTTACGTCTATCACAGTGAAGGTTTTGAAGCCTATCGCGGGCGCTATTTAAATCGTCGTTTGGCGGAACAAGAAAAGTGGTCGGTAGAAGATATGCAGGCATTACAGATGGATAATTATAGTCTGAAAGCAGAAGAAGCATTGCCATTATTATTGTCACAAATGGTTGGTAATCAGTTAGGTGAGCGTGAGCAGGAAGTTTTAGATGACTTAGTCAGTTGGGATTATCATTTTAAGAAAGACGCACTTGCACCCGTTTATTTTTCGGAATGGTTTCAGCAATTTTATGATTTAACTTGGGACGAAGTATTAGAAAACGAAGACTACGATTATATTTTAAAACCGCGTCATTGGCGTACTGTTTTCATGCTACGCGATTCGCTTGATGCACCATTTTTCGATTTAAAATCCACTCCGGAAAGAGAAAATGCCACT
The DNA here is from genome assembly GCA_045106545.1 of Saprospiraceae bacterium. Lineage (GTDB taxonomy): Bacteria > Bacteroidota > Bacteroidia > Chitinophagales > Saprospiraceae > JBGCES01. The sequence goes on along the minus strand of JBGCES010000297.1, from coordinate 12,803 downwards.
GCGATTGTACAACAAGCATTCACAAAAATGATCGATCATGTCGATAGTTTAATCTTAAAAAATCCTACCTTTTCTTGGCAAGAATATAATGCCGTCAATGTTTCTCACCTTGCTCGCATCGCTCCATTTTCACGTACCAATATTCCTACCGATGGTACACGAAAAGCCCTAAATGCCATCTCTGGCGCACACGGTCCTTCGTGGCGGATGGTCGTCGAATTAGGCGATCGTGTTACTGCCAAAGTCAATTACCCCGCTGGTCAATCTGGTAATCCTGGTAGTGCCTATTACGATAATTTCATTGATAGCTACGCTAAGGGCGAGTATTATGATGCCTTGTTTTGGTATGAAAAAGAGGAGGCAAAGGAACGGGTTTTGTATCGGCAGAAGTTTGAGTAGTTAATTAGATCAATTTATTAGGCTGCATATTAAGTTCTGGTTGCTTGCTAGGGTGGAGCTTCCTGCTCCGTTCTAGCTTAATTGTTATACGAAATCTCCTATGTAGCGAAAGTCTGAATGTCATCAACTTAAGAAGCAAAACATTAAAAAAAGATCGGGCAGAGTAAGAAACTCTACCCGAACAGTGACTGGCTGGGACGGAGTTTCCTGCTCCATCTTAGTTTTTTAAAGTCTTCAAAGCAAAGGTGCTAGATAATTGTAGAATCGTACACCTACTGCCCGTTTGCGCACACCCGTATAAAAATATTTCTTTGTAAAGTGTTGATTGTCAGTTTTTTATAAAATGGCATACGCATTGGACTTATTGTAGTAATGGAGTTGTCGAGTTAGAAAAACTAAAGATATTCCATTGACCTAGGCTCAAATAATAATATGCTCCATCCCAGATTAGCATTTGCAGCACAAGTGACCTTGTGGGGCGGTACATTTGTATTATCAATTAATCTAATCAGAAAAAAATTAATTAAGGCATAGGGGGGAGGAGTGAAGTTAAACATCATTGAGTTGTTAACGGCATTGAAAACTAAAACTTTTTTTGATGAAAAATAGATTCCCCTTTTAGTTTTTCAATTGATAATTTTTTGAATAAAAATATATTCATTCAGAAAAAGTATCATTTGAAAAACGGGAAATTATTTTTTAATATTTTCAAATCGGGTAAAACGAAAAATTCGAGACACTTCATTTCCGATCCCCCATATTTTTAAAACCCCAAATTCCAATATTTCATCACTTCTAATTCTATGTAAATCAAAGGACGTTAGTCATACCTACTAGCGGCTGGATAGTTATACAATTTACTGACTATCAAATGTTTATAAAATATAATAAAGCACCTGAAAATGAAAAAGCTATAGTCATACTTCATCTTACTATTTTTAATTTCATCCGCCCTCTCTGCCCAAATTACGCAGACCATTCGCGGTACCGTACTTGATAAAGACGTAAAAATGCCACTTATCGGCGCAGCTATCGCGGTCATGACCACTGAACCTATCGCAGGGACAAGTACTGACATCGACGGCTATTTTAAATTAGAAAATATTACCGTCGGTCGGCACGATTTACAAATTACTTATTTGGGCTACGATCCCATCGTCATGAATAACATTATGATTTCATCGGGAAAGGAATTGGTTTTAAATATCGAATTGCAAGAAATGGCAAATCAACTGAACGAAGTCGTCGTCAGTGCTGCGAAGCAAGTAGATAAAACCAAACCGTTGAATGAACTCGCTACGGTCAGTGCTCGTACCTTCTCGATCGAAGAAACTTCCCGTTATGCATCCAGTAATTTCGATCCTGCACGGATGGCGCAGAATTATGCGGGAGTTAGTGTTGGTTCGGGTGATGATTTGTTTAATGAAATAGTCATTCGGGGGAACTCACCGAGTGGCGTGATGTGGCGATTAGAAGGCATTCAAATTCCAAATCCTAATCACTTTGGTGCGATGGGAAATTCTGGTGGAGCGATTTCGATGCTTAGTTCAACGACGCTGTCCAATTCTGATTTTTATACGGGCGCATTCCCCTCCGAATTTGGTAATGCCCTGTCTGGCGTGTTCGATTTGAATATGCGCAACGGAAATAACGAAAAACGCGAATATAGTCTGATGTTAGGCGCTTTGGGTATTGAACTAGCAGCGGAAGGACCGTTTTCTAGTCAATCCAAAGCGTCCTATTTAGTCAATTATCGCTACTCTACATTGGCAGCTTTAGCCGCAATCGGTTTGAATCCTGCGGGCGATGTTTTACCTGCTTATCAAGATGTTTCCTTTAAAGTAAATGTGCCGACGGCAAAAGCAGGAACGTTCAGTCTATTCGGTTTGGGCGGTAGTAATATAGCTGAATATATTCCTGAGCGCGATTCTACGACTTGGCAATTTGAGGGCGATGAATACGGTTTTGCGGAAACGCAACGCATGGGAACGATTGGTTTATCGCATCGTATTTTACTTTCGGATCGGTCGTATTTGCGTACCGTTATGGTGGCTTCCCACGAGAATGTGAAAGAGGATGAGTATTTTTTAGATACTCAAAAAGACTACGCTGAAGTGATGGAATATCGTGATGATATTACTACGAACACTTATCGTTTTAGTAGTACGTATAACCATAAATTTTCTCCACAACATACCTTACGAGCAGGCGTAGTGGCGAGTCATTTTGATTTTGGTTTTCAAAACGAAGAACGCGATTATGAACAAGAGAAGTTGGTGCAATTATTTGATAATCAAGGAAGTACACAATTAGTGCAGAGTTTTGCCCATTGGCAATATCGCATCAATAACGAATTGACTTTGAATACTGGATTGCATTATACACATCTTTTACTGAACGACGAAAACGCGTTTGAACCACGTGCTGCACTACAATGGAAAGTGAACCCGAAAAGTACGTTAAGCCTCGCTGCGGGCTTGCACAGTAAAATGGAACACTTAGGTATTTATCTGTTTGAAGGAGAAATTCCTAACGGGCCGACCATTCAAGCAAAAGATAATCTAGGTTTAACCAAAGCTTTCCACGGCGTACTGGGTTACGATTGGATTTTTGCACCCAATATGCGTTTGAAAGCGGAAGCGTATTATCAAAGGCTATATAATGTTCCTGTTTCGACCGAGCCGACGAGCACGTATTCGATTATTAATGCTGTAGATGTCTGGGATGTAATCGGTTTACCAAGTGCGGTAAATGAAGGAACGGGTGAAAATGTAGGTTTGGATTTAACGATTGAGAAATTTTTCACCAATCAGTATTACTTCATGGCAACAGGGTCGGTTTTTAATTCTACTTATACGCCGCAAGACGGTAATACTTATAGCACCCGTTTTAATGGAAATTATCAGTTGAATCTATTGGGTGGAAAGGAGTTTAATATTGGTAAAAAGGGTAATAAAACGCTAGGTATTAATGGGAAATTTGTCATCAGCGGCGGCAATCGCTATACGCCATTTGACTTAGAACAGAGTAGAGTAGAAGGGTATGGCGTACGTGATTTGACACAACGATTTGCAGGACGCACACCCGCTTATTATCGGTTTGATTTAGGTTTAAATTACAAAATAAATACTAAGCGCATGACGCATACAATTATGATTGATGTGCAAAATTTGACCAATCGTCAGAATGTATTTTCCTTATATTATAATCGAAATTCACAAGAATTGGATCAATATACACAAACGGGATTGTTCCCGACATTTAATTATCGGGTGGAGTTTTAAGGAGTTGGTAGTTTGTAGCTGTAAGTTGTTCATAATGAGTAATTTACATTTACAAACACTACGTTAATATACCAACTTTATCAAATAAAAAAGTCGCAATCAGAACGTTCTGATTACGACTTTTTATTGAAAAACAAACTACTTTTTCTTCTTTGGTGGCGGCGCAATTTTGACCTTAGATTTTTTTATTTTCTTGCGTAACGCTTCAAATAACTCGGTCGCTTGCGCTTGATGATTTTCCTTGAAATCTTCAACTTTTGCGTAGAATTTATAGAAATGTTCGCGCCGTTTTTTAATTAATCGCTTAGTAAAAGTACGACGTACAGCGTGTACGAAATCTATATCTACTGATGCGATGGTAGCTATCGTTTTATCATCAACTTCCGTTAGAGTTAGTAAGCAGTTGACTATTGTTTCTATACTTTTATTGATCTCTTTTATCTGTTGACCAACTTTCTTGCCTTGTACAATACCTTGCTCGATACCTTTTTCAATGCCTTGTTCGATACCTTGCTCAATGCCTTGTTCAATACCCTGCTCGATACCCTGTTTTATTCCTTTCGCAATACCTTGTTTGATGCCTTCGGATAAACCCTCTGCATGTAATCTATCTGCAGTACTAAAAAACGGTTCTTCTACAACTGTTGGTAATGCCTCTTTAATCACTAACATATCAGAATTATTTAATTTGAAATACAACAATAAATAACTTGCTAATGCACTTACAAAACTCTCTCGAATCTCTTTTCGTTCAATCTGCTCAACAAATTTAAACATTTCTCGGATACGAGGCAAGAGTAAATTTGTCTTTCCTTTTGCTCGAAAAGCTAGTAACATGGATAACAAATACGTGCTACGAATAGGTTGCAAATCTGCCTCTGATAATGTATTGACATCAATTAACTCGTAGTTATAAGTCGGTAGATACTTGACAAAATCAGGTGCAGGTAATTCAAAAATATCTGGTATTGCTACCACTTTATAATTGTATTGTCCGTGCGTGAACAAGATTGGAACAATGATTTCTAACTGACCATCTGCTACCTGATTACGATAAATAGCAGCGATGTAATACAACACTTGCAGTAATAAATTCTGATCATTATAGCTTTTATGTTCAAAAAGAAAACATAATTTGGCTTCTTTAGTACTCTTGGTATCACAACGATAAACGACATCCGTAAAGTACTCTTTTAGATGATCATCTAATAGGCTGTTAGATTGCAACTCTAACGTTTCTAAATCAACTACCTCGTTGATGTTTTTCGGTAAGAAATACTTGATTAACCGCTGTGCTTCGCTGCGTTGAGACAGCACTTTTTTAAATAATTGATCGTGTGTGTTAGCCATGTTTTACTCATAGTAGCTTGAGGAAAGTTCAAATATAGTAAAACACTGACGGATATAGAGCGGTAGATTTAGATAATTATTTTGCTTATAACTGTATTGAAAATGTACTGTTGAAGTCAGGATTTAATCCTTTCTTGCACTAATGCCAACACCATTGCCATCTGTTCTGATTTAGATAAGTTTGTATTATCTACCAAAACGGCATCATCGGCTTTACGTAACGGACTATCCGCACGCGAGGAGTCAATGCGGTCGCGTTCCGTCAAATTGAGTTGGATTTCTCTCAAGTCAACTTTTTCGCCTTTAGCGATGAGTTCATCCAAACGGCGTTGGGCACGAATAATAGGATCGGCAGTAAGAAAAATTTTGAGTTCTGCATCTGGGAAAACGACCGTTCCAATATCACGACCGTCCATTACGATAGCTTTTGCCGCACCCATTGCTTGCTGTTGTTGTACCATTGCCCGACGTACGACAGAAATAGTAGCAACGGGACTGACCTTTTCGGAAACGTACATTTTGCGAATTTCCGCTTCTACATTACATCCGTTGAGGAAAGTGGTATTTTTTCCAGCTATACTTTTAAATTCAATGGTAATATCATCTAATGCTTTAGCAATGGCTTCATCATCATTGATATCTACTTGATTTTCAATGAAATACAATGTAACTGCGCGATAGGTTGCCCCAGAGTCTACGTAGCCATAGTTCAAAGCAGCTGCTAAATCTTTGGCGAGTGTACTCTTTCCGCAAGAGGAATAGCCATCAATGGCGATGGTGATTTTTTTCATTTATAGTGAGATTATAACTTAGTGGAGCGATTACTATTCACTGATTACTCTAGTTGACATAATATAACTTTTAACTTCAGTAAGTTTCCAAGTGTCAAACTATTAACTTAAAAAACCTAAGCACTTACTTGGCGGGATGCAAGTATTGTACTGTTTGAGCGGAGCGAGTTTACAATACTAGAATTTTTGGTTACTTTTTTTCAATGAAAAAGTAACAATACTCTATTAATGCATAAATGCGATAGTTTTTCAGCGAATAGTTTCACACTTGAAACTATAGTTTTAACTTCTTTTAAATTAATCCACGACGTTTCATTTCTGTCAACACCAATTTATGCTCGCGGGTCATATCGCCTGTAACGGAAGAATTTTCTTGTGCGCGACGAATCAAATAGGGCACAACTTCTCGTACGGTACCGTAAGGAACATATTTTGCCACATTATATCCAGCTTTCGATAAGTTGAAGGTAATGTGGTCGCTCATACCGTAAAGTTGACAGAAGTTGAGGTGCGGATGATTGCGGTCGATGCCTTTATCTGTGATTAATTGCGCTTGTAGCAAAGAACTTTCTGCATTGTGAGAAGCATTACAAGAAGCAATTTTTTCATAATTAGCCACTACAAAACGTACGGCATCGTTGTAATCTCGATCCGTCGCCGCTTTATCGGGCTGAATCGGAGATGGATACCCTTTTTCTTTAGCCCGCTCACGTTCTTTATCCATGTATGCGCCGCGTACCAATTTTGCACCCAACATATAGCCTTTTGCCACTGCCCGTGCGTGAGATTTTTTTAAAAATTTCAATCGATCGTGGCGATACATCTGAAATGTATTATAAACGATAACTCTTTCTTGATTGTATTTCTCCATCATCATTGTCACTAGTTGATCGATGGCATCTTGTATCCAAGTTTCCTCTGCATCAAAAAATACGCCGACATTTCTTTCACTCGCATAGGCACAAATCGTATGCAGCCGCTGCAAAACCCGCTGATATTCCTCTTGCAGCGATGGACTGTAATATTCATCCGCTTGAATGGCTTCTAATAATTCGTGTCGCGCCATTCCAGAAATTTTGGTTACGATAATCGGTACACTGGCTTGTGCTTCCGCAAAACGAGCGGCTTTCAATGCCTCGTTCATCGTTCCATCAAAATCTTCCTCCGTTTCTTTTCCTTCTGCGCCATAATCTAAGATGGTCTGCGAACCATAGTTGTATAAATCTTCAATTTTAGGAACGCTTTTTTCTAAAGAAGTCCCGCCGCAAAACTGGTCAAAAATAGTCGCTTTTACGATGCTCGTTACAAAAGGTAAATGCATCCGAATGGCTGCTAGACCAATTTTAGAACCGATACCAACGAGCCAAGGCTTATTCATCAAACCGAATAACCACGCCGCTTTGCGTAGTTGATCGTCGGTTTTATATGCAAATGCGTTTTCGGTATTTTTAAAATCTACCTGTGGTGAATTATTGTTTTTGGCGATGATATTTTTGATTGTGGCGTCCATCTTTTCAATTTTTTCACGTTGACTTGCGGGAATGGCGGATTTTTTCATCAATAACAGATTAAGGTTAAGGGCTTGTGAATATTGGTAAGGTAAAAACAAATTGTCAATAATACTAAACTTCTCCTAGTCAATTTGTTATTCCAGTTCATTAGGCGTTATTCCAAATTTCCCATGATTTTTCTGCTTGTAAATGCAGCATTTGCAAACCATTGGCGATTGCTGCACCGACTTTTTTACCTTGTTTTAAAAAACGAGTCTCTGGCGGATTATAAATCAAATCATACAGAAAATGTTGCGCAGTCAAGTATTCGTAAGGCAAATCTGGCGCACTGGAAATATTTGGAGACATCCCTAAGGGAGTCGTGTTGACTATCAAACGGTGTTTTTCGATGACTTGTTGATCGATTTTGGTATAAGTTAAGTCACCTTTTTTAGCGGAGCGAGAAACGGTTTTAAAAGGAATATTCAACTCGTTTAATACGTAATAAACCGCCTTGGCAGCGCCACCAGTTCCCAATACTAAAGCTTCGATTTGATTAATATTAGCGGAAGCATAACTTTTGTCTAACAAATTCAGCAAGGCAAATTTAAAACCATAGACATCTGTATTAAAACCCTTTGTTTTTCCATTTTTGATCTGAATCGTATTGACTGCACCAATCGCTGCTGCTGCCTCATCCAATTCATCCAAATAAGGAATAACCTGCTCCTTATACGGAATGGTTACATTTAACCCGAATAACTCTATATCATTTTTTAATAACTTTGGAAATTCTGTAATCGTAGGAATTGCGTAATTATCGTATTGAAAATCGGTAATTCCTTCTGCTTCAAACTTTTTACCAAAGTAGCCTACCGAAAAAGAGTGGGAGAGGGGATAACCGATAAGACCGAGTTTTTTCATGCTTGAGTTGAGTGGTTGATAAAGTTAATTTGTTGATAAAGTTAAGGCGTAACATCTTTTCCAAATCGCTCTAACACAAAAACACTCGCAAAACCAATGATCATCATTACAATTGCTAAGATCATATAAGGTTCTAATCCTGTCTCTGTAGCGTATTGAAATGGCGATAAATTTTGCTCAGATAATACTTTTTTCACACCTTCTTTATCTACGATAAATTCGCCTGTCGTCGCATCGGTTAACCAAGCTGTGGCAATACGCCAAGGCCAGATTTTATTCAAAGAACCAACCATAAAACCTGTCAACAACGCCAATGTAGGATTAGGATAATTCTTAAATGTCCATGACAAAACACGTGAGAATGTCGCTAACCCCGCCAATGCGCCTAATGCGAATACAAAAACGATAATAAAACTATCGGTATTAAAATCAGTCAGGATATTTTTTACACTTGGTACTATGATCGTGTACATACCCATTAACAGTAAAATAAAACTCCCTGAAATACCAGGCAAAATCAATGCAGAAATGGCAATCATTCCTGATAAAAATACAAACCACAAAGCTGGATTTCCTTGCGTCGGCACTGCGACGGTAATTCCATAAGCGACGACTAAACCAATCAGTAAAGAACTGATAGTCAATACATTCCAACGATCGACTTGTTTGCCAATATAAATAGCGGAAGCGATAATTAATCCAAAGAAAAATGCCCACAAGAGCACTGGATAGGATTCTAATAACTCAGTCACGACTAATACACCGAACACAACGCCCAGTACCATACCAATCATTAAATTTAGCAAAAAATTACCATTAAGCGCAGCCCAAGCACCACTAATTCCATCTTTCTTCAATGCAGTAAAAAGTTCTGGCCCAACTGCTTTGATACTATTTAGTAATTGTTCGTAGATACCAGTAATAAAAGCAATTGTTCCACCAGAAACGCCAGGAATAACTTCCGCAATACCCATTGCCATGCCTTTTAAGGCGAGCGTAATTTTATCTTTCATGCCGCAAAAGTAATTATTTGGGAAAGGTAAAAGGGCAAAGAGAGAAGGTTTTTTACTATGCTCTTGGGACGATTTACAATTTATTAACAAAATGTCATTGAATAAAAATGAGTAACATGCGTTTTCTTCTAGCGGCGTATTGATCTGTTAAACTATATTTAATTATAAATGAAGAGAATTAACAGCATTTTAGAATTTCTTATTTTTGCTGTTCAATTACGTATGGTGCAAAATTTGCATAAGTATAAATTAGTGTGCAAAATGGCTTAAAAAGTAGTTTAATAACTATAAATACTTATGAATTCGATACTTATCAATATTAATTGAATTATTTTTGCACCACTTTTATCATGACCTATATCATTCAAAAATAAAAAAGTAACAATGAGAAGAGCGATTACGATTGTTTTATCTATGGCAATGGCGGTACTATTGACGCAATGTACCTCTGAGGTGAAAGGTACAGTAGTAGCAGGAACCATTCAAAATGCGGCAAATCTACAAGCGTTTTTAGATAAAGTTGCTGTAGGACAAAATGCTGCGAATAGCATAGTAGCTAAAACTGAAATTGACGGTAGTGGCAATTACAGTTTAGAAGTGCCAGAAGGCGTAGATGCTGGAGTGTATCGCATCCGCGTTGGTGCGAAGAAGATGAATTTAATCTTTGATGGTTCAGAAAAGAAAGTGACCGTAAATGGTGATTTGAATACGCTGAATCGATATGAAGCAACGGTGGATGGTTCTGCTGCTTCACAGACTTATCTAAATGCTGTGAAGAAATTGGTTAATCGAGAAATGAAAGCGGCAGACGTGGCTGAATTCGTTAAAAGTACGGATGACGCTTTGGTAGGAATGTTTGTTGCTTATCAAGCATTAGGGCCAAATGGACAATTTTTAGATACGCATAAAGCGGCTTTGACTCGTTTGACGGAGCAATATCCTAATTTGAATATCAATAACGATTACAAAACTTATATTTCTACTATTGAACGTCAGTTTCAGCAGCAGCAAGCGAATCAACTCGTGAAGATTGGCGAACTAGCACCTAATATCAAATTACCTTCTCCTGATGGAAAAGAATATGAATTAGCTGATTTGAAAGGTCAAGTCGTATTGCTTGATTTTTGGGCAAGTTGGTGTGGTCCTTGTCGCCGTGAAAACCCGAACGTGGTAAAGGTTTATGATAAGTACAAAAGCCAAGGTTTTACCGTTTATAGTGTTTCTTTGGATGGCTTAGATTCACGTACAAAAGCACGGTTTAGTGACCAATCTCAGATCAATGATCAACTAGAGCGAAGTAAGCAACGTTGGGTGAATGCTATTGAAACGGATGGTTTGCCGTGGGAATACCACGTTTCTGATTTACAAAAATGGGAATCTGCGCCTGCGGCTACTTATGGTGTACGCTCGATTCCACGTACATTTTTGATTGATAAAGAAGGAAAGATTGCAGCATTGAACTTGCGTGGAGCAGATGCGATTGAGCGCGAGTTGAAGAAGTTGATCTAGATTATAGTTGATAAGTTAACTGAGTTGATTTGGTTGATTGAGTTAGCTGGATAAATGATAAAAGAGATTAGTCCGATTGATGTGGCTAATCTCTTTTTTGTTAGGTAAAATAAAACAATCAAACAGTTTAACAATTCAACAATTTTCCTTAATTTTGCGCTCGCTTTACTAAAGTTGTGAAGCTCAATGTAAGCAATTACATTAATTTTCTAATAATAAGGTCGATGGTTTGTCTGATATTGCGGTGTTGCGAAAAGCGAGCGTTTTCAATTCTCAATTTTCAATTCTCAATTCTCAATTCTTTCACCATCCGCCGTCAACCGTTTTATTATGCCTAAGATGAAAACGCACTCTAGTGCAAAAAAGCGTTTCAAGGTTACCGGTTCCGGTAAGATCAAGCGTTTTCAGGCGTACACTTCGCACATGATGCGTAACAAAAGCAAAAAAGCTAAGTTACGTTTACGTGATAGTGCGTTAGTAAGTACTGCTGATCAAAAGCGTATCATGCACTTGTTGTGTTTACGCTAGGAATGTAGTTAAAAAGTGGTTTGGAAGTGGTTCGATATAGTTCGAATGTTGTTTCTATCACAATTTGACTTGTTCTACCGTTTTGCTAAAAGCAGCAAAACATTCTTTATTTTTTAACGAGTAGATAGGATAAAGCAGTCGTTAGGTTTTTGCTTGTAGTGCTGGTGGACTAAAAACTACCAACTAAAAACTACCAACTACCAACTCCTCCCTATCTTGTACTAAAAAAATTAACTATGCCTCGTTCAGTGAACAGTGTTGCGTCGCGCAGTCGTCGCAAAAAAATTATGAAAGCCGCTCGCGGTTATTTCGGAGCGCGTTCTAAAGTCTATACCGTAGCGAAGAACGCCGTTGAAAAAGGTTTGGTCTATGCTTACCGCGACCGTAAAAATAAAAAACGCGCCTTCCGTCGTTTGTGGATCGCACGTATTAATGCTGCCGCTCGTTTAAACGGCACGACTTACAGCCGTTTGATGCACACCTTGAAAAACAATGATGTGGATTTAAACCGCAAAGTATTGGCTGATTTAGCAATGAATCATCCTGATACGTTCAAGTCGTTAGTAGGTGGCTTGAAGTAAGTTTTTAGTTAGGAGTTGGTAGTTTTTAGTTGCTGCTTTTACTTATAAGCTTATTCAAAAATAGAGAAGGGCAATAACTCGTTTGAGTTGTTGCCCTTTTTGCGTGTTCGATACGCCGTAGCTTCCCGCTACCGCGTAGCTTTCACATTCTAGGTGGAGGACAGACACTCTTGTCTGTCGCTGCGTATTTTACACTTAGCTTGACAGACAGGAGTGTCTGTCCTCCAGACAAAAAAAAAGTCGCACCAATTCTGTGCGACTCACTAGCAATGATTATAATTCCACGAATATGAATAAGCTCTTAAATGGAGGACAGATATTCTTATCTGTCAATAACCATATATGTCTTTGTTTTCTTATCTTGGTTTTAAAGCTAAGGCAAAGCTATAAAAATATGTGTTAAGAACGTAATTTTTAAGCGATTAATTGCCATTGATTTATGTAAGAAAGGTGGTATTTCGTAAATACCACCTTTCTTTTCATATTATGTATTATTTAAATACTTCAAACTTCTTATGTACTACTCCGCCGTTGGTTGTGTGTACTTGCATAAAGTACATACCATTCGGTAGATTGCTTACATTTAACTCGGTACGACGGTTATTAATACCCGTCTGAGTCAATACCCGCTGACCCGCTAAGTTAAATACTTCAATGTCCGCTGCTTCTAGCTGACTATACAAATCTACGCGAATCCAGCTGCTTGTCGGATTAGGGGCAAGCTGTACTTGCGAAGCATCAATCGCTTCTGGACGCTCTTCAGTCGCTTGTGATAAATCTAACTCAAAAGTATAAGTATCACTCGCTAGGGTAGAGACTTGACCTGCGCCGTTAGTTACACTAGCTGCGTTGATTTTGATAGAGAATTGAGTATTGTTTAGTTTGAAACCGTCAAGATCATCAATTACAACAAATTTTGCAATTGCAATTAATC
>JBGCES010000296.1:0-8282 GCA_045106545.1 Saprospiraceae bacterium | reverse complement strand
TAAATAGGCTGCCCCGCTTGAGAAATCCCAATCTGCAGGTAATGGAATAACGTAGCGCGAATCAATGTTGAGGTGAGTCGTATATGCACCAAAACGGGTAATTCCCATGACGCGGTCGCCTACTTTGACGTTGGTGACATTCTTCCCTACTTTTTTTTTTTCGCTCGCATATTCTAAACCTGGTATAAAAAATCCTTCGGGTGTTGCGGAATATAAGCCCCAAATCGCAAAGATGTCAGCAAAGTTCAGCCCAATCGCTTTCACTTGCACCGTCACTTCATCAGCCGCTGGATCAGATAGATTTTCGTGAACAATTTTTAGGTTATTAATATCGCCCGTTTTGAGTTTATTGTTGCTTTTGGCTTTGGTTTGCCAAGATTGTCGTTGCATATGAAATTGGATGTTGGATATTGGATATTGGATATTGGATATTGGATATTGGATATTGGATATTGGATATTGGATAAGTCGATTTTTTGATTGTTTAAACTCAATCAATAATGATTTGACATATTTTCTTGACGTTTATCCTGCTATAAAAGATGATCTTCAGTGACTAAAGTGCGCAGTACTTATTTAATTCTAGCAGAAACGATTTCACGGAGGGTATCTAGAGCTAGGTACATCCGCTTTTCCACTGCTTTTTTACTGATCCCTAAGACATCAGCAATTTCTTTATATTTCATTTTATCAATGCGACTCATCAAAAAAACCACCCGTTGCTTTTCAGGTAGATCAGCGATAGTACGCTCTAATTTTGCTTTAAATTCTTTCTCTTCTAATAAATACTCTGGGCTTTCATCGCTACGATCGGTATGTGGTAGCCCTTCGTATTTGAGCACGACTTTCTGATGATTATACTGATTAATCAATAAATTATTAGCTATTTTAAAAACATAACCTTTTGCACTATTCGGTAATACGGAAGCACAATTTTGCCACAACTTAGTAAACGCTTCTTGAGTAAGATCATCAGACAAGTCCGCATTTCCTGTCTTGTAAAACAAGAAATTACGGAGCGTTTTTGCGTATTCTTGAAATATCTGGGTAAAGGTGGCTGCCTCGCAGAGCGACATATTACTGCATTTATTAATTACAAAAGTAAAAGAAATCCCAAAGGTAAGTTTTTTCCAATAGGCAAATTCTTGTTTGTTTTAGCTGTTTTAGCTGATTCTTTCAACCTACACTTGACAATTTAATTAAATATCTGTAAATTGTACATAACTTCGTTTTTAAGTCTTAATAAAAACAAGGTTCTAAACAAAAATTATGTCGGTCAAAACGCCTTCCACAAATAACAGACATCTTTTCCCAATTCCGATATAAAGATATTATTTGTTTCGTTTTGACCATAATTACAAAAAAGGTTGACTGCCGTAACCCGCGTAGTCAACCTTTTACTTTTTTATGGAGGACAGACACTCTTGTCTGTCGAACAAACAGAAATTATTTGACAGACAGGAGTGTCTGTCCTCCTTTTTTCACGAAATATCGTAAAACACCCGAAATGTCGGTAACGGCATTTCGGGTGTTGATTTTTACAAAATAAAAAACAAAGCCATAAATCACTGATAATCAATTGTTTAAATCTTTTTTAGAAAAGAAATAACTTTTGGCACTGCCTTAGTATTAATAATTATGTGTACCGACATTAATTATTAATCAACAAAAGTATTTTACTTCTAAAAATAATAATCATGACCACTGCAAATCTTTCTATCGCTTTCGCTGCTAATACAAACTTTAGTTTAGAGCATCAGATTCGTACTTACACTGCATACCTCAACAACTTCGCGCTGAAATTGACCCGCAATGCAGAAGAGGCAGCAGATTTGTATCAAGATACCATGTATTTGATTATTAAAAATCGGGATAAATACCAATTGGGTACTAACTTCAAAGCATGGGTTTCGACTATTATGCGCAACACTTTTATCAATAGCTATCGCAAACGCCGTCGTTACCAGACCGTTATTGAAGACGTGCCAATGGCACAAAAAGTGAGCGAAGGAAACATGGGAGAAACCAACATGTATATGGAGGAAGTAAGAGAAGCTATCCACGAGTTGGGTGAATTATATGAAACGCCTTTACGTATGGTTGGCGAAGGTTACCACTACGAAGAGATTTCTGAAATTTTAAATTTACCTTTGAGCACCGTAAAAAGTCGTATCTTTTTTGTTCGTAAAAAAATGCGCGCGATGTATCCAAATTATGCAGTGCCTGCTTAGGGAGTTTTAGTTGGGAGTTGCACTGTTAACATAAATATAAGTTAGAAGAGGAGCGATGCCCCTATCAGAGAGCAGGCGCGAGCGATACGAGATATAGGCAAGGTGCGCACAGATTAAAGACACTACGCGAGCGCGTATGTAAATCATATTATCTTGATCAGGATAGCGAGGTAGCCGTTTGCCGCCAACCGTCCACCGAATTTATTCTAATGAAACATCTTTCTTGGTTGATCATCATTATGAGTGCAATTTTGCTACTTACTGCACAAACAGAACCGTTTGTAGATGCAACCGATCCGATGTTTCCCGCAGCAGTAGAAGATAGTACGAAAGTACTGAAACGCTATCTGGACGATTTGAGTGCAGCAGAACTTGAAGATGATAAGCCAAAGATTGCACAACGAGCATTTGCCGC
The DNA here is from genome assembly GCA_045106545.1 of Saprospiraceae bacterium. Lineage (GTDB taxonomy): Bacteria > Bacteroidota > Bacteroidia > Chitinophagales > Saprospiraceae > JBGCES01. The sequence continues at coordinate 5,636 of JBGCES010000296.1, read as the reverse complement.
CGCCATCATTTATAAACGCATTAGTAATCCCAAAGCCGCAAAACGTTATTACCAACAAGCTTTAATGGCGGCAACGGATATTGGAGATAGTGATACGGAATCTAAGAGTTTGTACCAAATCGCACAGCTGAACTTCTTGGAAGAAGATTATGATTCGGCACTGACTTATTTTTATCGATTGATTGATGCGCTAAAGCACGTAGATCAACCAACAGAATTAACGGAAACGTATAGCGGAATCGGACGCACTTATTTTGCGCAGGAGAAGGATTCTTTGGCACTAAGTTATTTCATGAAAGCCATGGATAATGCCTCCATGCACGACCTGACAGATTTGATTCCTGGCTGTCTAGTACATATTGCTTCCGTTTACGAAAAGCAGGGAAAATTTCCAGTAGCACTTTCCTACTTTGAAAGAGCCTTGAGCATGGAGCGTGAATTAGGCGATAACTCACGTACGATTCAGATTTTGAATCAAATGGCAGAGATTTATCAGAAAGAAAAAAATGCCGAACTGAGTATCAAACACGCTCAACAAGCATTGGATCTCTCGCGCGAAGAAAAAGACCAACGTGGAATTCGCTTGGCGTGTACGAGTCTAGCAACTTGCTATAAAGCCATTGGTGATTACAAAAAATCCCTTGAATTTTTAGAAATTTCACTTGCGACCAAAGACAGTTTATTTAATGCCGAGAAGGACATGTTGCTCGCAAACTTGGAAGCAAGTTATACCATCGAAAACAAGGAAACAGAAAATCAATTATTAAAACAGCGCGAGGAAGCCATTCAGATGGAACTGGAAAAAACGCGCTGGCAAAACATCGGTCTGGGCGCTATTTTGGTGAGTGCGCTGGCATTATTAGCACTACTCTTTCGTTTAAGCAAAAGTCGTCAACGTAGTAATCAACAACTACAACAGCAAAAAACTATCCTAGAACAACAAGCCCATGAACTCAAATCCACCGAGGCAGCACTCCGCGAACGTGAGGAAATGTTCCGTGGTTTTTATGAACAAAGTCCGCTCGGTATTGCGCTCTTTAACGAAGAAAACAATCATTTTACCCGTTGTAATCAGCGCCTATCACAACTGATTGGCTACAGTGAAGAAGAGTTGGTTCATAAAACTATCCGCGATATTACGCATCCCGATGACATTAACTCCGATCGGGAAAGTTTTTACAACTACATCAATGGAAAAGGAGGCGATGTATATTTTCGCGAGAAGCGACTGGTTCATAAAAACGGTGATACCGTCTGGGTTAATACCTCTATATCACTACTGCACAACGATACGGGCGAAGTAAAAAGCATCATTGTGATGATGTCCGATATTACAGAGGAGAAAAAGATTGAGGAAGAATTACATTTAGCGCAAGCGCAATTATTACAAGCGGATAAAATGGCTTCTTTAGGGCAATTGACTGCTGGTTTGGCGCACGAAATCAATAATCCAGTTAACTATATTTACAGTGGCATTGGTGGTTTAAAAAAGAACTTGCACGCACTGATGCAAGTGGTAGAAGAATATGATGGTATCCAAAGTGTTAATGAATTTAATGATGCGAAGCAGCGCATTGAATCTCTCAAAGAAGATATGGATTATGCCGAAGTTCAAGAAGATATAGAAGAGTTAATGATTGGGATTAAAGAAGGCGCAGAACGTACTGGAAATATCGTTCGTAGCTTGCAAAATTTCTCCCGTACCGACCGCGATGTTTTCACCAAAGCTAATATCCACGAAGGGCTTGATTCTACTCTATTTATTCTAAAAAATGCACTTAATGAACACATCACAGTCAGGAGAGATTTCGTAGAAAATCTAAACGAAATTGAATGCTATCCAGGACAATTGAATCAGGTGTTTATGAATATTATCACCAATGCTATCCATGCCATTGGTAAACAAGCAGGTGAGGTTTTTATTCAAACTCACAACACCGCAGACGGTATTCAAATTAAAATAAAAGATACAGGAAAAGGAATGCCAACGGGGATTCAAAAACGCATCTTTGATCCGTTTTTCACCACTAAAGAAGTCGGTAAAGGAACAGGTTTAGGCTTATCTATTTCTTATGGTATTATCAAAAAACACGGTGGCTCAATTCGAGTAGAAAGTAAAGAAGGAAAAGGGAGTTGTTTTATAATTGAATTGCCTAAGCAACAGTGAAAAAGGAGTTTTTAGTTGAAAGTTATTAGTTTGTAGTCGCCGCTCTTTCGTAGTGAATGACTTGAACTTATTTTAGCTAAACAATAACAACTAAGTAAGAGGTCAAGAGGTCAGACCGATAAATCTGTCAGAAGTCAGACCTTGCAATATCTTGAATATCAATTACTTGTGATTAATTCTACGTTTTTGATAAACTATATTTATTTCTGCCCTTTTACTTACTACCTTTCCACTACTAAAGTATCGCCCGCTATATTCATTCCAATTAAACCTACTTCAGGTTGAAAAAATACCATATTTTCGCTGACTTCACTATGCAAAACATTCGTAAAGGTTCGTCCTTGTAAGACAACTTCATCAGCAGCAATTAATGGATCGAGTAAAGGAACAGTATTAAGTTCAAAATTGGGTTCGGTAAAATGTACGTGCGTAACCGTTTCTCCTCGCCCAATCGTACCAATCTCGGAAGCATTAATCGCAAAACGGTCGTAAAAGAGTTCTGTTTCTTCTTCATAATTAAAAATCGAGGCAATCATATCTACGTAAATGCGATCATCTGAAGAACGCAATAAGTTGCGGATACTTTCGGTTTCGAAGTATTCACAGGGCGTTTGCTGAAAAGGATCAGCGGTCAATTCGCAGCGATACTTTACACAACTTCGATCTGAACTAGATTGGATAAGTTCATTCGTAAACTCAATCGTTTCGCCTGTTTCGCCTACTAGCGTAATTGTTTCCCCATCGGCGTAGGGCACAAAGCGTTTAGAAGGTTCTCCAAGTAGTTGCTCTCCTACCTTTTCTGACTCGCAATTATTTCCACAAGCAGATATATAAACAAGGATTAAACTAATAAACAACAATCGTATCATCATTTTCATAACTATTTTGGTTCTTTGACAAATTACATGAAGGAGTCAATCAAAAATGTTCTCTGCGCTACCCTGCGGTCGCTTTCTCGAACAATTTTATACCTGATATGGAATTTGTCAAAGAACGACTCTTTTTTATTTCCTAAAACGGTTTTACGCAATATCTCAATGCGAATAATTAAACCCTCTTGAAAGGTGAAAATTGAAGTTCCTTTTACTGCTAACGAGTCCAACGTTCCTTTATTTACATCTGGTTTACATTTTTAGCAACTAGTTAACAAAAAATGTGACTCCCGTCATACCAACTTACTTTACGAATGGCTTAATTTTGCTCAACTTCATCTGTCTTTGGATTGACATTTGCAGTATCAAATTAATATATTTTATTATTTGTGAGCCCGATTTTCACTTTTCAAACAAACCACACATTCCATGATATTACGATTACTAATTGTACTTATTTTCGGTAGCACATTTTTGAACGCTAGCATTGCGCAAGAAGGGGAACATTCGATTGCACGACAATGGAGTGAATTTAATCTCGAATTGATTCGCAATGATTTCGCTCGACCTACCGTTCACGCCCGTAATTTATTTCATACTTCCATTGCAATGTATGACGCCTGGGCGGCTTATGAGGAGAATGCAGATACTTATTTTTTAGGTAAACAAGTAGGTGATTACTTCTGCGTGTTTGATGGAATAAGCACGCCTGACGACAAAATAGCTGCACAAAACGAAGCGATTAGTTACGCTGCTTTTCGAGTACTTAATCATAGATTTAGAAATTCTCCCAATACGGGACAATTGCTATTTGACATTGAAGTTTGGTTTACTGAGCAGGGTTACGACCCAGAATACGTTGACCAAGAATACCAAAATGGTAACCCCGCTGCTTTAGGTAATTACTTAGCGCGTCAAATTATCCTTTATGGCATTCAAGATGGAGCTAACGAGCAGTTTTTCTACGAAAATCAAGCGTATCAACCCCTTAATCCGCCGTTAGTTACCCAAGAACCAGGTAATCCAAATATGATCGATCCCAATCGCTGGCAACCGTTAACACTCGATGTTTTTATTGATCAATCAGGTAACGTGCGTCCTTTTAATACACCCGAATTTTTGGGTCCAGAATGGGGACAAGTCACACCTTTCGCCTTATCAGAAGATGACTTGACGATCTATAATCGCGATGGATTTGATTACTACGTTTACCACGATCCAGGTGAGCCGCCTTATTATAATGAAGAGTCTGAAGATCCGTGGACGGATAATTATAAATGGAATTTCGCTTTGGTATCTATTTGGGGTTCTATGCTCGATCCAGGTGACGGCGTGATGTGGGATATTTCGCCTGCTTCGATTGGAAATATTGATTTCAATGACTTCCCGCGCGATTTTGATAGCATGCGCGATTTTTATGATTTAACGGGCGGTGGCGACATTAGCCGCGGACGTGAAGTCAATCCACGTACTGGAATGCCCTACGAGCCACAAGTGGTGCCTCGCGCAGATTACGCCCGCGTACTCGCTGAATTTTGGGCAGATGGACCAGATTCGGAAACACCTCCAGGACACTGGTTTGAAATTATCAATTACGTACACGATCATCCCGAATTTGAACGTCGCTTCAAAGGCGAAGGGGAAATCATTGAGCCATTAGAGTGGGATGTAAAAGCATATTTAACCTTAGGTGGTGCGATGCACGATTGTGCGATTGCAGCTTGGGGTATTAAAGGATATTATGATTATTTACGCCCTATTTCGGCTATTCGTTATATGGCAGGTTTAGGTCAAAGTAGCGATCCGAATCTACCAAATTATCATGCTGGTGGCTTGCCTTTACTGGAAGGCTATATTGAATTGGTGATGGAAGATGATCTATTAGTGGGTGAAGGCAACGAACATTTACATAAAGTAAAAGTAAAAACTTGGCGAGGGCCTGATTATATTCCATTTCCACAAAGTACTTATGCTGGTGTGGGTTGGATTTTAGCAGAAAACTGGTGGCCCTATCAACGTCCTTCTTTTGTTTCGCCGCCATTTGCCGGCTATGTTTCAGGACACTCGACTTACTCGCGAGCAGCGGCAGAAGTATTAACTTTATTAACGGGCGACGAGTATTTTCCTGGCGGGATGGGTGAATTTGATGCACCACGCAACGAATTTTTAGTTTTTGAAGATGGACCAAGTGTTGATTTAAAATTACAATGGGCAACTTACCGTGATGCTTCGGAACAGTGTAGCCTTTCGCGGATTTGGGGCGGTATTCATCCCCCAGCGGATGATATTCCTGGTCGGATTATTGGCGAAAAAATTGGAGTGAATTCTTTCCGTAGAGCGGAACAATTATTCTTTGCGGATGCAGATGAAGATGGCTATTTAAGCAATGTAGATTGTGATGATACCGACGCAAGTATAAATCCAGACGCAGAAGAGATTCCTAATAATGATGTAGATGAAAACTGTGATGGTGAGGTATTAGTCATTGACAACGATATGGACGGTTTTAATTCCGACGAAGATTGTGATGATAATAATGCCATGGTCAACAGCGATGCAACCGAGATTCCTAACAACGACATCGATGAAGATTGTGA
>JBGCES010000295.1:0-2513 GCA_045106545.1 Saprospiraceae bacterium | reverse complement strand
AAAAAACGGGCGCATTCGTCAGTTTAGGTGGCACATTGAAGCACCTGAACCAACCTGCTTACTCGTTCCTCACGGACGATCCTGCTGCCGCTACCGAATTAAAAATGTTACGACAATTTAGCGTACGTGGCGGCGTACCTAATTTTAGTAATAACGTTTTTGGACTTGATGGTGCCGTAATTTATGCCCAGCAAGGTACTTTCCAACAATTGCTGATTCAACCTGACTTACAGTTTTTCATTGCAAAAGATGCCCCTCGCCTACTCATACGTCCCGCCATACGCTTGACCAATCGATTTGATGGAACGCTGCCAACTCATTTAGATGCTTTAGTTTTAAGCGGAGGTTTTAGTATAGAACGGATGATGGTACAGGTCGCCTATGATGTAAATTTATCAGGCTTACAAGTCGCAAGTTTAGGACGTGGCGGTATAGAAATCAGTCTAACCTATCACTTTTTTAAAGAAACAAAATGTGAATGGATTTTTTGTCCGCGCGATTTTTTTTAATAATCACTACCTAGTTGGATATTTTAACTCCACCCCCAGCCAGCAATAAAACAAAAAAAGCAATTATTATGCTAATGAAAAGAGCAAGCGTTTTTATATCTTTTAAAAAAAAGATCAAATTCTCAACAAATACTTAATCTCACTACGATAATTTCACCTTTTTACATCAGTTAAGCAGCAAAATCGCCTATATTCGTCCCTTTGAAAACAACTTGTTGACTTAACTGACATGACAGATAATAAACTCACGCTTTCCCAACTGGAACAATACCTTGCCAAAGCAGCTTGGATCCTCAAAGGTCCCGTTGATGCCTCCGATTTTAAAGTTTATATCTTTCCCTTGTTGTTTTTCAAACGCATCTCGGATGTGTACGACGAAGAATATAAAATTGCACTGGAAGAATCCGAAGGGGATACCGAATACGCTGCCCTACCCGAATTTCACCGTTTTGAGATTCCGACGGCTTGTCACTGGAATGATGTGCGCGCGACGACGGTCAATGTCGGAACTGCCATCGAAAAAGCATTACGCGGCATCGAGCAAAGTAATCAAACGCACCTCTACGGTATTTTTGGCGATGCGCAGTGGAGCAACAAAAACAAATTATCCGATCGACTTCTAATTGATTTGATCGAACACTTCTCACAGTACAACTTAGCCAACAGCAACGTAGAACCCGATATGCTTGGTCAGGCGTACGAATACCTGATCAAACACTTCGCGGATCTGACCAACAAAAAAGCGGGGGAGTTTTATACTCCGCGTTCGGTGGTACACCTGTTGGGCTTATTGCTTGATCCGCACGAAGGAGAAAGCATTTACGATCCTGCCTGTGGTACGGGCGGTATGTTACTCGAATGTGTCAATCATCTGCAAACCCAGAATGAAGATTTCCGTACGCTTAAATTGTACGGACAAGAAAAGAATCTGACTTCCAGTTCCATCGCCCGCATGAATATGTTTTTGCATGGTATGGAGGACTTTAATATCGTACGCGGAGATACCCTGCGCCGTCCCGCTTTCTTTTACGAGGATCAGCTGCAACAATTTGACTGTGTGATCGCCAATCCGCCTTTTTCACTCAAAGATTGGGGCGCAGAAGATTGGGCAAGTGATACTTACGGACGCAATATCGCTGGCGTACCACCCAAAGGAAATGGCGACCTCGCGTGGGTACAACACATGATTTCCTCTATGCAACCTCACACAGGTAGAATGGCGGTCGTACTGCCCCACGGCGCGTTATTTCGCAAAGGCGCAGAAGGGCGTATTCGTAAGGCACTATTGGAAAAAGACTTACTGGAAGCCGTGATTGGTTTGGGTTCCAATATCTTTTATGGTACGCAATTGGCAGCCTGTGTATTGGTTTTTAGACAAGAAAAACCTGCGGATAAACAAGGTAAAGTGCTCTTTATCGACGGCTCGGATCAAATCCGCACCGGACGCGCCCAAAATTATCTGGAAACGGAACATGTACAGCAAATTTTCGATTGGTATCAAAATTTTGCGGATGTAGAAAACTACGTCAAAGTTGCCACTGCCAACGATTTAAAAGAAAATGATTACAACCTCAATATTCCGCTATACGTAGAGAAAATCATTGAAGATAATTTGCCGAGTGTGGAAGAAGCATTAGCGGATTTGAAAATGGCGTGGAGTGAGGCGCAAGCGGCGGAGGAGGGTTTTAAAAAGATCTTGCAAAGATTTATCTCATAAAAATTCAAGAAAATGACTCCTGAACAACTAATTAAAAATGTGTTTATTGCTTATGAAAACGCCTCACGATTAGCGTGTGGAAACAATGATGCGCGCATCAAAAGAGGAAAACAGTATTCTATTTCAAACATCTTAGAAGATTGGTTTGCATTGTATATTGCCGATCAATTTCCTGATCAAGATTTGAGTTTTTTAATTGATACTAATATCTCTACTCGATTGCCTGATAGGAAAAGAATGTTTCAATTTCGACCAGATCTTCTCATCGAGAAAAACGGAGTGATTAC
>JBGCES010000294.1:0-6021 GCA_045106545.1 Saprospiraceae bacterium | reverse complement strand
AACATCATTTGGCAAACTGATATTCACTACCTCAGAAACTGGATTTGGGTTTTCATCTCCATTTTGTACACCGTCGGTACAAGTTGGATCGTTTCCGCCGCCACCGCCGTCGCCGCCACATTCAGCTGCCAAACAGTTACCACCAGCAACATTATTGCGAATCACATTTCCAGGTTGTGTACCAAAACCATTGTTGAAATTAATACCAACTGACTGTAAGTGACAGTAACTCATAATTGTACCGCCGTTAGATGGAAAACCAGGACGAGAACAAGTACCTTCTACACCTGAACAGCCATCTATTGCCGTATTGTTACCATTCCATACACAAGCATGCGTATGACGTGAGCCAAATAAGTGACCTAATTCATGCGTGAATACCATTACACTCCAAGAATAAGTTGGAACGTTGTTGAAAGAACTTGCGATACCAGCGTAAGACATACTTGCTCCACGGTTAGAGTTACAAATACCACTAAAACCAGCAGCAATACCGCCCGAGGATTGGTTTAAATTACATAGAATTGCCAAGTCACCTGTCCAAGAAGAACCTTGAGTCTGTTGGAATTTGCTCAAAAAGCGACCAGCGTCTGAGCCTTTATATGGGCTACGAGAATTCCAAATAAAAATATCAGAAATACCTACGGTAATACTTTCATTTGCATAGATAGTGGCAGACTGATTGAATAAAGCAGTCAAGTAATTAGTAGCGCCTTGAACGCCACCTTTAGCATCGTGAATATCTTTATCTCCCTCAATGTAAATACCTACACAATCACCTACGCCTTTATTTGCATTTAAAGGAGCAAGTTCTTCTGTAGAGTAGCCGAAATAGTTTTCATCTGGTACTGCACAGTCGAAATTCGGGCTTTGTTTTAAGTCGCTATCTTTATAGAATACGTGCTCACCATTTGTACTATTTTCAATTTGTGCAAGGATAAAGTTACCCGCTGCATTAGAAATTAAAGCCATAATTTCATTATTAAAAATAGAAACCGCTGCAACTGAATTTTCGTCGCCACGAATCATTCCCCGATAGTGAACGCCCTGCTCGATATTTACATAATTTCCGCCAGTAGCAGAAGTTCTAACTTGCTGTCCATTTCCTTGAAATAAATCAACTTGAACTAGATCTAATTGTAGCGCACTTTTAGCCAACTGAGGTACATCTAATGTTATTTGTGTTGGACGTTCTGCTAATAATTGTTTCGTTAAGTTTTGATCGATAGTAAGTATCGTTCCTTCGGTGATTGCTTTAGTAACTTCAGTGTGTTGAGCTGCAGCAGATTTTTGTGTTTGAAACAAGCTTTTTTGTACAAAACTTGCTTCGTTGTTTTGTTTTGCATCCAGTACCATCTGTGGGACTGGCTTGACTGATGTTAAATCTTGAGCTGAAAGGTTAAATCCTAATAAAAGGATCAGTAAAGTAAATTAATTTCGCATTAATAAAATTATTAGGTTAGTGAAAGATAATATATACAAATAGTAGTTATGCTTCTGACTTGGTCAGAAGAAACAAGAAAAGTAATTACATAAGTAAATAATGATTAATGGGGTAAATGCGTAAAGTAATGTAGATTTTACTTGCTGAAAAGGAGGGTAATTAATAAAGATGTTCGGATTATAAATATCTCCCGTATTATTATTTATTTGGAAAATATTTTAGTTCTCAGCTTTAAATGTGGTAAGTCATGCAAATATATAAAAAAAGATGGTTAACAAAAGGTAATCTAAAATAAAATTTTAGTAATTATAAAAATCAGTCTTTAACCAAATAAAATTTTTCCCCTTACTGACTTTTACTATTTTTGATTTTCAAAAAATGCTTTTATCACACATAAAATTATTAAAATAGTCCATGAAGACGAGAAAAATCACACTTTCTGAACAAGAAATTCCAGAATATTGGTATAACATTGTTGCCGATATGCCCAATAAACCACTACCACCACTTCATCCTGGTACACAAGAACCCATCGGCCCAGAAGCACTTGCACCGCTGTTTCCAATGGAGTTAATCAAGCAAGAAGTATCTGCTGAAAAGTTTATTCAAATTCCAGACGAAGTACGTCATATTTATTCTATCTGGCGTCCTACTCCACTCTATCGTGCCTATGGATTAGAAAAAGCATTGGATACGCCTGCTAAGATTTATTACAAATACGAAGGCGTAAGTCCATCAGGCTCGCACAAACCCAACACCGCCGTTCCGCAAGCATATTACAATAAAAAAGAAGGCGTAAAAAAAATTACGACCGAAACGGGCGCGGGACAATGGGGCAGCGCATTGAGTTTTGCGTGTAATCATTTTGATATTGAGTGTGAGGTTTATATGGTAAAGATTTCTTATCATCAGAAGCCATATCGTAAAATCATGATGAATACTTGGGGCGCGAAAGTACATGCCTCTCCGACAGATCATACGGAAGCAGGTCGAGCTATCTTAGCTGGCGATCCCAATAGTCCAGGTTCATTAGGCATCGCGATTTCGGAAGCAGTGGAAAGAGCAGCGACCGATCCTGATACAAAATACTCGTTGGGTAGTGTTCTGAATCACGTGTTAACGCATCAGACCGTCATGGGGCAGGAAGCAGTGAAGCAAATGGAAAAAGCGGGCGATCTACCCGATATTGTCATCGCGCCTTTTGGTGGTGGTTCTAACTTTGCAGGATTGACTTTTCCTTTCCTACGCATGAATTTTGAAGAAGGTAAAAATATTCGCTGTATTGCGAGTGAACCAGCGAGTTGTCCAAAATTAACGCGTGGCGTGTTCCGCTACGACTTTGGTGATTCTATTGGCATGACTCCTCTCCTACCAATGTACACTTTGGGGCACAACTTTGTACCTGCACCGATTCATGCAGGTGGTTTGCGCTACCACGGAGCAGGCGCGATTGTCAGTCAATTATTAAAAGATGAATTAATCGAAGCCGTTTCGCACGACAACTTGGAAGTATTTGAAGCGGGCGTTTTATTCGCACGGACGGAAGGTATTATTCCCGCGCCAGAAGCGACACACGGTATTGCCACTGCGATTGCAGAAGCGAACAAGTGTAAAGAATCGGGCGAGTCTAAAACCATCTTGTTTAATATGTGTGGTCACGGTAATTTCGATATGAAAGCCTACGAAGATTACTTTGCAGGTAAATTGGTGAAGCATGAAGTAACCAAAGCGGAGATTGAAGCGAGTTTGGCGGGATTAAATACGCCGACGATTTAGAAATTGGTTATAAAAACGAAAAACGGGCAGCCTCCTTGCGGAAGTTGCCCGATTTTTTATTTGTATTTGACAGACAGGAATGTCTGTCCTCTGGACTTATCCAACTACCTCTTTCACTAAATCTGCTGCCTCTTTCAATAAGATCGCAGAACGTACTTCTAAGCCAGATTCATCAATAATCGTTTTCGCAATATCAGCGTTTGTTCCTTGCAAGCGTACGATGATTGGTACATTGATGTCACCAATATTTTTATAAGCCTCCACTACTCCATTCGCTACACGATCACAACGTACGATACCACCGAAGATATTAATCAAAATAGCTTTTACTTTCGGGTCGCGTAAGATGATGCGGAATGCTTGCTCTACACGCGCTGCATCAGCTGTACCACCTACGTCCAAGAAGTTAGCTGGTTCACCACCTGATAACTTAATAATGTCCATCGTTGCCATCGCTAAACCTGCACCATTTACCATACAACCAACGTTACCGTCCAAGTTAACGAAGTTCAAGCCGTAGCTTTTTGCTTCTACTTCAGTTGGATCTTCCTCGTCTGTGTCGCGTAATGCTGCTAGATCTTTGTGACGGAATAACGCATTTTCATCCAAAGATACTTTACAATCTACTGCAATGATACGGTCATCACCTGTTTTAATACAAGGATTGATTTCAAACATCGAAGCGTCTGAACCCAAGAATGCTTTGTATAAATTGTTGATGAATTTAGTCATGCCTTTGTACGCCACACCGCTCAATCCTAAATTGAACGCTACTTTGCGCGCTTGGAAAGGCAACATGCCCAATTCTGGATCGATGTATTCTTTGTGTACTAACTCAGGTGTTTTTTCTGCTACTTCCTCGATGTCCATTCCACCTTCCGTAGAATAGATAATCACGTTTTGCTTGCGACCACGATCCATTAAGATGGAAACATAGTATTCTTTACAAGCTGAAAAATCAGGCGCGTAAACATCTTCTGCGATTAATACCTTACGTACTAATTTACCTTCGCCATCCAAGCCACCGGGTGTTTGTGGTGTTTTCAACATCATACCGAGGATGTTGCTTGCATGCTCTTTTACTTCACCTAAGTTTTTACCTAATTTCACTCCGCCACCTTTACCACGACCACCGGCATGGATTTGTGCTTTTACGACTGCCATCTCCGTTCCAGTCTCTGCTTGGAGGTCTTTGAACGCTTGTTCCGCTTCTTCGACGGAATGCGCCAATTTACCTTCTTGAATAGTCACGCCGTAGCTTTTGAGTAATTCTTTTCCTTGGTATTCGTGCAAATTCATGCTTGAAGTTGATTTTGAATGTTCTCAGCAATGCGATTCTTTATCCTCTGCTGATTTTAAATGGTAAGTTAGAAAAATGTAAAATGTAAAATGTAAAACCGTAAAATAGCCTGTGCCGCAGAATTGCGGCATAAAGGTCGAGCGACATTCACTTTTGACAAAACAGTTGTATAAGTTATCATTTACACGTTTGTAAGCAAGTATTGAGCAAGAGTTGCTTATATAAGCAACCATTTTTCGGCGGCAAAAGTAGTAGATTTTTGTTGGAAAACAAAAGGAAGGTTAAAGTAAGAAAAACAAAAAATTACGATAAGAAACGATGAATATTTTAAGCATACTGAATGTCTTCCGATTTTTTAGACAGATGAGACTTTGGAAATCTAAGTTCGAAGATAGTCCCTTCATCAACTTTACTAGATAAACTAATTTCACCTTCCAACGTATCCATTATTTTTTTACATGACGCCAATCCTAAACCTGTACCCTCATATTTTGATTGAATATGGAGTCGACTAAACATTTCCCATATTTTTTCAAAATACTCCTCTTCAATACCTATTCCATTGTCTTCTATTAGTATAGAGAAGGTATCGGTATGATTTACGCAATAAATTTTCACCATCGGAGTAGCTGATTCGTTGTATTTAATCGCATTTTCGACTAGATTTTTAAACAATCGAAAGAGTAAGGAATAATTGCTATTCATTACAGGCAATGGAGTTGAAATTTCAACTATAGCTTGGCGCTCTTGTAAGTAATTTGAGATACTATTTGAAAGTTCGCTACATAAGCCACTTAGATCAACTTCTTGAGCAATATTCCGATTTTCAATATTGGTTAACTTAGAATATTCTAATACATCTTCGATTAAATTTTTCATCCTTAATCCTCCATCTTTAATAAAGGAAAAATATTCTTGTAGTTCTGTATCCTGATATTTTTTCAATCGTCGTTCTAGCAGACTTGTAAACCGAATGATGTTATAAAGTGGCGTTTTCAAATCATGTGATGCAATATGAGCGAAGCGTTCTAATTCTTCATTTGAGCGTTCTAAATTCTCATTTGCTTGCAGTAGCTCGTTTGTTTTATCGTTTATCTCTTTGTTTTTCCTTCTTATTCGTTGTTGGTTTTTAGTTAAAAAGCCGATGAACAACAAGCCTAAAAGCGTTGATATCATCAGTAAGCCAATAATTATATTTTGATTTTTTAGTTCTTTAGCACTGAGCTCTTTTTGTAATTCACGTTCGGCAATCAGCTTATCTGTCTCTGCTATTTTTCTATTTATATCCAGAGCGTGTTTGACTTTCATAACACTCAAAGAGTCATTCAGTAATATCTTTCGCTCATGGTAGAATAAAGCGTCAACGTAGGATTCTCGTTCTTTATGAATTTTGTAAAGGCAATCACAAGCTTCAATTTCAATATTAGTGTATTTTCTTTTCTTGGCATCTTTGAGCACCTGCCTACAAATGATCTTACCTTCTGAAAGATTTCTCGTTGAA
>JBGCES010000293.1:0-3685 GCA_045106545.1 Saprospiraceae bacterium | reverse complement strand
AAATTGTAACATTAATTATTTCGGCGTTGCAAAAAGCAAATTTCCTTTATCAAAAGATTTTTTTTCAGATTTATAACATTCCAAATGTTTTAGTACATTTGAAGATAGCATAAAGTACAAACTGCTAAAAACCAACAACTTTAATTCCTTTAATTATAGATATGCAAGAGACTTTAGTGGCAAAAGCGGATACATATATCCAACAACTTCTTGATAATCAATTAGATGAACATTATATTTATCACAATTGGGACTATACCGCAAACGCGAAAGAGTCTGCCTTAGCTATTGGTCAAAAAGCTAATCTGGAAGCCACACAACTAACTAATGTAATATTAGCTGTCCTATTTCACCGCTCTGGCAACATAAAAACCTATTATGATTTCCCTGCCGAAAGTGTGAAAATCATGCAGGATTTTTTACAAAAAGAAAATTATCCTGCTGAGCAAATTGATAAAATCGCTCAGTGTATTGAGTTACTAGACAATGAAAATAAGCCAGCAGATATTACAGAAGAAGTATTTTTAGATGCGATCAATAGTCATTTAGGACAAAAGCGATTTGCTAAAAAAGCAGGAGATTTAAAACAAGAGAAGGCGCATTTTTTAAATCAAAAAGAAGTGCCGCAGGTATGGCTAAAAAAGCAGGAAAAGAAAATTAAAGAAATTAGCTTTCAGACGAAAGCAGCAAAAAAATTATTCAAAAAACAAGCAAAAAATAATCGTAAAAAACTCAAAGCAAAACGCAAACGCCAAGAGCAAAAAATCGAAAAAGCGCCTCGACCACTCAACGGCAGTAGTGAAGCGCGTATGATGTTCAAAACCGCACTGCGCAACAACATTGACCTGACAAATATTGCCGACAATAAGGCTAATATTATGTTGAGTATCAACGCGATTATTATTACGTTGGCGATGCCGTTGCTGGCAGGTTTTATTGTTAAACAACCTACGCTACTTTATCCGATTTCGGTGTTGCTAATTACTTGTGTCGTTACGGTGATTTTCGCTACGCTAGCGACTCGACCAATCAAAATGGACGGTACTTTATCCAATGCTGACATCCTCGATCCGCAAAATAATCTATTCTTTTTTGGTAATTTTTATAAAATACCCTTACCAAAATATCAAAATTACATTCGTCAGGTACTCAAAAGTGATCAGGCGCTAGAAAGCTCGATTATTAATGACTTGTACTACCTTGGAGTAGCATTAGGTCATAAGTTTCACTTACTGCGTATTTGTTATTTGGTGTTTATGGTGGGTATCACGTTGAGTGTGATCACCTTTGGTGTGACGTTAACTTTGCTGCCAGAACTACCCGTTGATTTAGATACGTTGCCGCAAATATTAGAAGAGATTAAACAGCAACAAGAAGAATTGCGCAATTCCTCTCAGAATAGTTCTAATTACGAGGATCTACCGCCTGTGATTCAGGAGTTTAAAGAAGGACAGGATAGTCTTAAATAAGGTTAGTGAAACCATTAATAAATAGTATAGGGTTCGAATACCACGAAGGTATTCGAACCCTATTTTTATAACGACCAGCTAGATAAGTACTTGATTATCAATCATCTAACATCCAACGTCAATCACCTAAAATCTGTCAACTTACTTACGTAAAACCCAAGACTTTATCCCAAAAGCAGCATTGACGCGCTCTTGCGTTTGTTTAATCGTCGCCTCATTTCCACATGGAACGGGTACACCTACGTACATTTTACCACTTACCGTACCCGTTGCGACAGAGAAATTTTCTGCTTTTACTTTTTCGCGGAAACTGCGGGCGTTACGGCTACTTTTGAATGCGCCTACGATTACGTGACAACCTGATAGCGTATTGGCTTGTTTCTTTTTACGTTTCGCAGTGCGTTCGCGAGCTAATTTTTCTTTTTTCGCACGTTCGGCTTTAGCTGCCGCAGCTAGACGTTCGCGTTCGCGCTCAGCTTCTAAGGCAGCAGCAGCGGCTAATTCATCTTCGTTATTAGGATCATCTTCTACCGTTTCAGTTTCCGATTCCACTACGCTACCATCTTCATTTAGATTAGGCGGAACTTCTTCCAAAATAGCATCTTTCACGTCCTCGTCGGACAGTGTTGGGGTTTCTTTTTCAATAATAATAGTAGTCTCGTTTCCAGCATCAGCAACCTCATCATCATCAATGATTACGGTCGAGTCATCGGATTCAATTTGTTCATTATCCGCTAACGTTTGTTCTCCTAATGCAGCGACTGCCGTCGTCGTTCCTACATCTGCATCAATTTTACGATCGTCATAAACGATTTCTTTTTGGCGATGATCGTAGTATGGACGATAATCTTCCATATCCGTTACGATATGTTTATCAAATGCGAGTCGTTGCCCTTCTAAATCTGCTACTTTTTCGGCGAGTTCTGCGGTAGTGAGTGGCGTAGTGTTGATGCCATCTCGATTAGGGAGAATGTAATAAAGAACACCTGCTATGAAAAAGGTAATCACGACGAGCGCAATAAAAAAATCGTTCCGATCCTTATCATTAGGAAAATAGTCTGCGAGTAACTTGCTCATAGTTGTTATACGATAAATAGGTGTGATCAATAAGAAAGAAAGTACTACGACAATTTCATTTTAATATTATAAACGATGTAATTAGTTGATTATCAGGGATAAATTCATTCATTTGATCATTCACTAATTCTGTCATTGCACTTAAACTAGCATTTGATGGACATTATCCCAAATTTCTTGGAAGATAATCTCTGGTTTGCGTTGTCCATTCAAAACTAAAATTTGTTCTTCCGCTTTAAGACGCTCAAAAGCGGTAAAGTAACCTTCTCGCACTTTGGTGATTCGTTCCAAGTTTTCAAATAAATCCTTCGACGTTCGCCCTTTCGCGATGCGATCCATACTGGTCTGCGGTTCGATATCAATGTAAATATTCAAATCAGGGCGCAATAATTCGGCACAAAGTGAATTGGACTGAATGACCCAATCCATGTCAATATGTGTACTGTGATAGGCGTAAGAAGAAAAATAATAGCGATCGCAGACCACGTGAATACCTTGATTTAAAATTTTTAATAATCCATTTTGTTCGTTTTGAATATGGTCTAACCGATCGGCTAAAAATAGCGCGGCGATAGTTTTTTCATCCGCTTTGATGCGATGGGTTAGAATATTGCGCAACACTGAACCAATCGGTCCATTGGTCGGTTCAAAAGTTCCATGAACAGCATGACCAGCATCAATCAATGCCTGTTTTAATAAAGCAGACTGAGTGGACTTCCCCGAACCGTCCACGCCTTCCAGAACGATAAATTTTCCTTTCTTCATAAGTGCAAAAGTAATTAAGCCACGCCGAAATAATTAATTCAACGATTTAAAAATGAGGATTTACTTCCTGCGGTCTCCGCAATTCTGCGGAGCAAGCTGTGAGATCGCTTCGCTAAGTTGTTGTACTGTTTGAAAAACATAGAAAAAATTGTCCCCGAAATTCTTCGGGGCAAGCTAATTCTAAATCTTAAGAAGCTGTTTTAAAACCTCTGGTGAAGTCGAAAACGCCGTATTTTTTTGTCAGGACAAGGCTGGAAATTAGAAGTATAGTCCTTTTACACAGCCTGCCCCGATGCTTGTCTCGGGGACTAATTTCTTAACGAAGTACTGGCGAAAAAGACAAGTTTGCAGACCAGCAGAGGTTTTAAAACAGC
>JBGCES010000292.1:0-3007 GCA_045106545.1 Saprospiraceae bacterium | reverse complement strand
TCATCAATAGCTGAGGAATAGGCGTTTACAATACTACAATTTTTGGTTACTTTTTTTTAAAAGAAAAAAGTCACAACACTCTAGCAATTGTATAAACGCAATAGTTTTTTAACGAAAAGTTTCACAAGAGAAATTGCTGTTTGAAAGTACTTAAACGCTATAAAATAATAATAATGTTATCAATATATAAATACATACTACTTATTCTTCCCCCACTCCTACTCTTTTCTGCTTGCGAAGAGTTTACCGACTTCAATGAAAATCTAAACGAACCGACAACGGTTTCGGCTGATGTATTGCTGACTTCTTCGCAGCGACAAGCGATGAACACCTTAGTAACCGAATCATTTTTACTAGGTAACAACATTGCTCAGTTGACAGCGAAAACTTTACGTACCGAAGTCGATAGTTACAATTGGAATGCCTTTCCGACAGTTTGGGAAGGTTTGTACGAAAGTTTAACAGACATCCAGGGCGTGCGAAGTCTTGCAGAAAAAAGTGGTGACCAAGCATTAGAAGGCGTTGCTATCGTTTGGCAAACATTTATCTTCTCTGTATTAACCAATGCTTATGGAGATATTCCTTACTTTGAAGCGATTAAGGGCAATAGTAATAATTTCACGCCTAGCTATGATGCACAAGCGGACATTTATGCCGATATGTTGCAGCAATTGGCAACTGCTAACGATTTACTCGCTGAGGGCGGAATTATTTCAGGCGATATAATTTATAACGGGAATGCTACTCAATGGCAAAAATTAGCCAACTCACTACGTCTTCGATTGATTATGGGTGCCAATCAGCAATTGCCTGATGCCGCAGCAGCGTTTAAAATTATTGTCGAAAACTTTCCCATAATTGATAATAATGAAGCCAGTGCAACCTTGACTTACTTAAACGGCTTTCCAAATCAATATCCTTTGATTCCGTTAAAAACGGGTGACTTTGATGCGGTAAATTTAAGTCAAACTGCTTTAGATGCGATGCAAGAAACAGCAGATCCGCGTTTGTTGCGCTATGCCCGTCCAAGCGATGATGACTATAATAAAATCGATGCCTTATTTGGTGCTTTTAACGGCAGTAATACCAGTGAATGTACTAAAAATGGCTCTCGCCTTGGTGCGCAATATTGGAACGATCCGAACCAAATCCAAGCAAATGATTTAGGCTTAAATGCCGCAGAGGGAATCATTATGACTTATGCAGAAGTACAATTTCTATTAGCGGAAGCGACTGCAAAAGGCTGGTTGATTGGTGATGCTGCGATGTTTTACAATCAAGGAATTGCGGCGAGTATGGAATATTATAATGTAGATTACGCCGCTGCGGGTTGGGAAGATTTCAATGATTATTACACTAATTCGGGCGTAGCTTATCAAGGAGTCAAAGATATTTGGGAACAAAAATGGTTAGCGTTATTCTTTCATGGTTTAGAGCCATATTTTGAATTGCGTCGTTGGTACCACGAAAGCGGTATGGACTGGGCAGATATTCCTTTTTTAAACGCTCCTTGCTCTAACATCAACAACGACGAATTGCCATTGCGTTTTCTTTATCCAGGTGAAGAACAAAGTTTAAATCGCTCTAATTACGTTAAAGCGGTAGAAAGATTAGGTGATAATTCGCAGAATGCGAAAATGTGGTTGGTGCAGTAACAGCTTGTTCCGAAGCAATTCGGTAAGTAACGAAATTCGTTGGATAGGTTGAAAAGTGTATTGCTTTTCAACCTATTTTTTTTAGGCTATACTGGTTGTTTTTATGATTCAATTAAACAAAAGAACGCCCCTCCATACCACACAGAGGAACGTTCAAAACAAACACCAATAAGATCTTTAGTTGGTAGTCAGGAGTTTTTAGTTTGTAGTCTCCTATTTCGACTTACCAACAATATTTTTATTGCAAAAAGTAAACGTGTTCAAGTCAAAAGTGAATGTCGCTCTACTTTTACATTTTACATTTTGCGGTTTTATATTTTACATTTCATCAATCCCAACCACACATGTCGCTCACGCTAAAAAGGCAACTACCAACTACCAACTAAAAACTACCAACTTTTAAAGTTTACCTAAACAACTCCAAGTATCCCCTAAATATCATATCCTCGCCATTGTCATTGACGGTAAAAATGTAGAAATACGTCCCGTCAGGTAACTCTTTATCCGTATCCCAATTGCCACTCCAATCATTCTGATAATTAGCAGCTTCAAAGACGAGATTACCCCAGCGGTTATAGATTTGTAGATTATTTTCGGGTTTATCTTCCAAGCCAGCAATGTGGAAGGTATCATTGTAACCATCGCCATTGGGTGAGACGGCATTAAAGATGAAAATACCGACACAATCAATGAAAATCTCTACGCGCGCCGTATCACAGCCATTCGGATTGCAGACGACATATTCAAATTCGTCACTTCGATCACAATATTGTTCGTTGGGTTCGTAAGTCACACTACAATCCAAATTGAACTTCGCCTCTCCGTATAATGGAGGCGTTAGAATATAAGCGGTATCTACCCCACCAAAGACAATATCATTTTCCTTTACGTCAATCACAACGGGCGTTCCGCGCGTAGTGCGAATCGTATCGTCGTTGGCAGTCGGTGGGTCAAAGAATTCTACTACGGTGACCGTGATATAAGCCGTATCACAAAGCCCATTTACATCACAAAAGACAATACATGCGCTATCCTGACCAATTTCTAAACCCGTATATTCTACGCACATGGTCATGGGATCGAGGAAGAAATCTACAAATTCGCCACTCTCTTCGGGACAGAAATTGTCAATAAAATTGATGCGACCGGGCAGTTGGGTCGTATCGGCACAGTAGATTTTTGTTTGTTTAATAAAGACGGTATCTTGGATAAACTCTGGTGAAATTTCCTTAACGGTGATAAATACATTCGTTCGGTGTACATTTCCTAAATTATCCGTGACGACGATACAAGCCGTATCGGTACCAACTGATACGGGATCGTAGGTCACGCAGTTGGTCACCAGATTAATT
>JBGCES010000291.1:0-24759 GCA_045106545.1 Saprospiraceae bacterium | reverse complement strand
GAATTTCCAGGTTTGATAAATTTTAAATCACCTAACGCGATGGTAGCTTCCAATTCATAATTTCCCGTATTCATTAGCGTCCCAAGCTGCTGATTCGCGCGGACGAGTGTACCAATATTAAGACTACCTTCTAAGAGTACGCCACTGAAGGGTGAATAAATTTTATACTTATTTAAGCGCGCTTCAGCACTTTTAATATTATAAAACTGCGTTTGCAGATTACGCGAAGCGACAAAGTATTTTTCCTGATCGTTGACAGGTTGTGGGAATGCTTTTAGCGTTTGTTTGACGTCGAAATTTTGCAAATAGGTTTGCCAATTTTGAAAACTTGCTGGGTAGTCGATTTTCAAATCGGGCATCATTTGCGTAATCGCATTCATCAAGTTACTCTTCTGAGAAAGAATCGATAAACGGGCTTCTTCATCATCAATAGAGAGCAACAAGGAGCCTTTAGGAAAATAAGTCCCTTTTTTGAACGGCTTACTCGTTTCCTCTAAAACGCCCGTCACTTCCGTAAACAAATCAACCTTTTCAAAAGCCACTAATTCGCCCTGAATATTGAGCGTAGTAGAAACGTTCTCGTTATTGACCACCATCGTTTTGACGGGTGGAATCGGTGCGGAAATCTTAGGTTTGCGTGGAGGTGCTTTTTTCTGCGAACTCAACTTACTCCTGACCGCCAATCCAGCTACAATAAGTAGCGCACCTACAAATATTCCAATTCGACGTAAGGTTTTAGCATTCATTTACTATTGTTTTATATCGTTGTTAATGCAACTATCTCCTAAATCATCATAAATCTGAGAGAGGACTTTAAGGCAAATTTTTAATTCGCCAGCATCTACATTTTGAGTAATTTCTTGTTGTGCTTCATCAGCTAAAGGGGTGAGTTCTGCTTGTAATTGTTTTCCTCGGTGAGTGAGGTAAATTAATTTACTCCGCTTATCATGGGTATCAGGCACCCGTACTACAATATTTTCTTTCTCTAAAAAATTCAATGCTCGTGCAATAGTTCCTTTATTTTTAATGGTAGAAACTACCAAATCCTGCTGTCGAATTCCATCTTCCCGCCATAGATCCGCAAGAATTCCCATATGCTCTGACTTCAACGATCGTTGCTGTTCACTAAAACTCCGCCGAATTTTATGCGCCAACATCCGACTAATACGATTGGTCAAGAAGATTAAAGATTTGGAACTGGTTGATTGATTAAGCATTCAATATTTTAGTTGCGTATGCAACCAATAACGAATAGAGGTAAGAAAGGTTTAATGAAAAAACGTATTTTTTTAACACTTCGATTTGAAGAGGTGAATCTACACCATTCCAACGACTGCCAAATAATGCCCGACTGTCCCACCAATCACAAAGAGATGCCAATAAGCATGATTATAAGGTAAACGTTCCCACTGATAAAAAACAATACCGATCGAATAAGAAACACCACCTAGTACTAGCCACCAAATAACTTGACTCGGAATATCATTCCATGCAATATAAAGAATAACGATCCCCATCCAACCCATAATAGTATAGACGACAAGAGATAAAATAGGTAAGCGATTGATAAAGAAAATTTTGTAGATCATTCCGATTAGAACAATACTCCACATCACGGCGAGATAGATATAGCCTATCGTATTATTCAAAAAATAAAGTACTACGGGCGTATTCGTTCCAGCAATCAGCAGATAAATACAGATATGATCGATTTGTTGAAAAATCTCTTTCGTAAACGGATCACCAACGGCGTGATAAATTGTAGAGGAAGTGTAAACGGCGAGCATAGAGAGAGAAAAAACTGCCAAGCTAATTAGCTGTCCAGTAGTAGCCGTGGGTGCGGCAAGTGCTAATAAAATCGGAATAGCAACGATTACGAGTAGTAATCCGATACCGTGAGTAATGGCATTGGCGAGTTCTTGGCGGGTTTCAAGAAGATCGTGGAGGTTTTGAGTCATAGCAGGTGAAGGTTTTAGCATGAAAGGATAAAACTAAAAATAAAGTGAAAAAGTTTGCTAAAACAACAAAAGCCTTGCAAGTCGTTGACTTACAAGGCTTTGTACTGAGTAGCGGAGGCAGGACTCGAACCTACGACCTTCGGGTTATGCTTACCTACTACAGCTTTCGCTGCTTCTATCAATTTGATAGAATTTGTGGTCTGGACTTTCTCTTCACCCTTCTTAAAAAGTTAGGGTGTTCGCCATCAAGTCTCTACACCTTCCGAGTTAAATAAATTTAACAAGGCTTGGCTCGGGATTGCCATACTAAAGGGTTCCCCGAATTTGACGAATAATCACTATCAAATTTCTTCGATAGCAGCCCTTTGCAAAATTAGCTTCCAAGCGTTACGATATTCCGCAGAACGCGGTTTTCGCTGACGTTTGTCGGTTTCGACTAAGTGTATTTCGGAACCGTAACTTATAAATATTTCACTTGGCATTACATAGAAAACATTTAAGTCTTCAATGTACAATACGGCAAAATCAAAATCTGCAGGATTGTAATTTGAACGTACCATAATGCGACGGTTAGTTTTAGTTCGGCGGTTATCAACTACATAATTTTCTTTGTTAGAATCAAACCATGCACTTTTAACCTGAACTTTAATTAAAACTCCGTCAATGTCAAGTACTAAATCGTAAGGTAATCTATCTCCGAAAGGATGTAAAACTCCCCAGCCTTGTTGTAAGGCGTAAAGAGTAACAGCACATTCAGCTATGTCACCTTTTAATTTAGTATCCATAAGCGTTAATTTTGCAGTTTTACCTGAGCCCGACGAGCTACCAACTGCTCCACTCCGCGATATTATTTCCTTGAAAAACACTTTCGTTTTTCAATTGGAATGCAAATATAGGGGGATTTTTTTAAAAATGCAATTCCTGATTGATTTTATTTGGGCTAGAAGATACCTTGTATAGTATTTTCTAGCCCACCTTTTTAATTATTCTACGATAAAACGTAATGCTGGTAACGTTCCAGTTGGCGTTACGACTTGGTAAAAATATAAGCCTTTTGCATAGTTTTTAACATCAATCGTTGCAATTTGATCTACGGTTGTAGTTAAAGATTGCTGATCTATTAGTTGCCCTACAGCATTAAAAATCAATAACTGCGTATTTGCCGTAATGGGTTGTGTTGTGTTGATTTCAATATTCAATTGCTCAGACGTAGGATTAGGAAAAGTACGAATCGTTAACTGATTTTCATCTAATTCATATACCTCATTGACCATATCCTCACGAGTCGTAATGATTTTTAAATCATCAAAATAAAATCCATCAAATTCAAGGAAATTATCGGAAGCTAGTATAAAACGGACTTTTAGTTGTGGATTATCTTCTAAAACCATAAACTCCGTTATCTCAATTTCCTCCCGTACCCAATCGTTTTGAATACCATCATAAACGTGCTCTCCGCCCGTTTGATCAGAAGTTCCAGGCTCCGTATATGCACCACAGATCGTAAACCAAGTTCCTCCTCCATTGAGTGATAGTTGTATTTGTGCATAATCAAAATCATCTTCAATTGCCCATTTCGCATTATACTGTACGAAAATGCGCTCACTCGTATCCAAAGCAATAGGACGACTAGTAGCAATTTCGGTACGAATACTTGTACCATAATTTCCTTCTGGCGAATCCGTAATACTGGTGGGAGCAGATACAAAATCAGCCGTAGTCGTATCCCAGCTACCCTCTTTCTCATAATTCAATAAGTCATCAGCCGTATCGGTAAAAAGCGTTTCGGTACTAATAAAAAACTTACGAATCGTATCGCTTAATACCGTTACTCCATTATCAATATTCAATAAAAAAGTAATCGTTTCACCACTTGCTATATCTTCACTCAACGTTAAATCAATCACGCCAGTACTATCTGCAAACGGAGAAAGATTAAATACTTGCGGAGCAGTTACCTCTGCGATATTAGCACTCAATGGGGTTACGCTAACGGTTAAATCACCGCTTTTCAAACCATAACGTTCTACTTGAAAAGTTACTGGTACAGTTGTTTGGTTAAAAAATGTGCCCGAGGTTTCCGTCACTAAACCGTAGTTATGTACTAAATGTGCCGTAGTCAAATTCATCAACAAAGCGGACTTATTAATCTCATCAATCTTAGCTCTCGGTGGCCAAAAACCAAAATTACCCGGTCCAGCTTCAGGCGTCATCGAATAGATTTTGGGTTTAGTATCTTGTTCGCCATACATCCAATCATCGCTATCGCCATTCACGACGTAGCCTACCGTTTCTGAACCTGTACCAGCCGTGTAACCATTCTCGCGGGTCATAGCCTTCGCAAATCCATTAAATATTTCTGCATCAGGAGTCAGACTATCAGAAAAGCCCCAAGGATAAATTAGTAAATTACCAAAGGTGTGATAATTCAAAGCAATTTGAAATTCATGTGTATTACAAAAATCGCGTATTGCTTGCGTTTCTGGTTCAGAGAAAGCCTCTGTCCCTCGATAAGTATCGGATTGCGGATTTGGCGAAGAGCCGCTATTATCAAATCCCCATTCATAGCCATAATTTCGATTCAAATCTACGCCATCTGTGCCGTCTCCGTTATTTCGTCGATTCTTGCGCCAGAAACCACCACCGTTCGGGTTGGTCGTTTCGTTATAGACATAACCATCAGGATTGACGACAGGAACAAAATACATTTCAGTATTATCTACTAAGAATTGAATTTCAGGATCGGATTCATAATTTTCTAATAAGTACCACATATAGAAAATCATCTGCGCTACACTATTCGGTTCGCGCGCATGGTGTACGGCGTTGTAAAATACTTCTGGTTCATCTTCGTCTGCGGTAGGATTATCGGATAATCGTAGCCAAAATATATCGCGATCTTGATGGGTCTTAATACCTTCAATCGGTTCTTTGACGGAGATTAAGTTTGGATATTGAGTTGCCATCGCATCGAGATTGCGTAAGATTTCAGCATAGGTAAAATAGCCTCCCATACTGCCCAATTGATAGTTGGCGGGCGTTTCATAATCGTAGAGCACATCACTACCATCTGTACAAGCATTAGATTTAATTTCCAAGTTTTCAATGCTAATTTCGCCCGCATTTACTTTTTGAATATAGCTCGTTAAATCTTCAATCTGAATCTCTACGGCATAACCAGCAGCTTGAATAGCAGCAATTTCATCCGTAGAAAATTCGCTGAGAAAATATTTAGATGGACGATAGACGCCGTGATCTACCTCAATTCCTAAATCGGCTAACCCTTTGACAGTCAAATCTTTATCTAAATAGATTTTTGCACGTGAATAAACTGGAGTTATTTGCGCAAAACTAGTGTAAGTCAAAGAGGTGAGTAATAACAGTAAAAGACAATAGCGGTACATAAAGCAATAGTTTTAGTTAAAAATGTATGTTACAAAACTACAGAAAAAGGGGTGAGTATAATGTCTGCAAGTACGCATTTGTGACCAACGTATCCTTTTTCGTTATGAAAGCCATCCATCATTAGATGATCTAGACGAAATTAAGTACACGCTACCCTAGATAAATGCCTTAATTTCTTTCAAAAAGATTTTTAACCAAAAATCACTTGTTCGATTTGCTCACAAATAATATGTCCGATTAACATGTGTACTTCTTGAATGCGGGGTGTGTCGCGAGAAGGAATATTAATTAAAAAATCACAACTATCTTTTAACTCACCCCCCGTTCGCCCGGTCATGGCAACGACAGTCATTCCTAATTT
Organism: Saprospiraceae bacterium; assembly: GCA_045106545.1. GTDB lineage: Bacteria > Bacteroidota > Bacteroidia > Chitinophagales > Saprospiraceae > JBGCES01. The sequence goes on along the minus strand of JBGCES010000291.1, from coordinate 19,035 downwards.
CGTAGCTGTTTCAGCAGCATTGACAATGTTTTCAGAATTACCCGATGTGGACATAGCAAATAACACATCGCCTTCCTGACCAATTCCGCGCAGCATACGAGCATAAATTTCGCCGAAATCATAGTCATTAGCAGTAGCGGTAAGGAAGGAAGAATTGACGTGTAATGCTTCCGCAAAAAGTGGTTCGCGATCAAAATAAAATCGCCCTGACAACTCCGCAGCAAGATGTTGTGCATCGGCTGCACTACCACCATTTCCACAAAAAAGTACTTTTTTACCATTGCGATAAGCATTGATACACTCGCTGGTTACATCGTTGATAACAGCTAATAAATCAGCATCTTTCATCACTGTCGTCTTTAGACGAATACTCGCCGCCATCGTATCCGCAATTTTCTTAGTCATTTTCATTTTGCAAAGAAAAGAAAAATCAGGATAGTGAAAAATTGCTGTCTAAGTAATAATTTAATTTAACGGATTACAGCAAATAATTGATTATCAAAAGATTATATTAAATTCTTATGATTTAAATACGTTATTTTATTTATTTAAAAATCAACATATATATCTTTGCGAGGTTTGGATAAAAAATATGGACTGACTACAACACTATGCCACGTTTAGCTGAAATTACTGTACAAAAAGTCGCACTGGAATACTTGAAGAAACGCTATCGCCGTCGAGCGTGGATGCGAAAGATATTCGCAAAAATTGAGGTAAGTACAAAGAAAGAATTTGGTAGTAAACGTGCTGATGGTTTACTTGCTTTTCGACATTGGTTATGGGGAACTTATGTAGTGAGTATGGAAGCTAAATCTTTTAAAACACTACCCGCGATGAAGCCTTATCGGGATGATTGGCAATTGGTACGTAATTCTTTGTGGGCGGGATTGGTGGTGTGTATCTTGAGTGGGGCGTTCTTTTGGTCTTATCGGGTGAATGATGGATTATGGCAGTTTTTAATACCATTCAATGCTTTTTTAGGTGGGGCAATTCTTTATGGTTTTCTTACTTTTCGCCACGCTGCGCATAAAAAAGTAGATGTGATTGACCAATTACAACAATATCCTGCCAACGAGCAATGGTTAGCATTTTCTCAGGATAGTATTGATTCTTTACCTTATGTGAAAGTTAAGAAATTAAAAAAAATGGCTCGAAGTCAGCGTATCGGCATCGTCGTCGTACAACCAAAAGGTAAGGTAAAAATCATAGTGAAAGCGCGGATGCGATTGCGATGGGGAAAAGATTTTTTGCGTTTTTATACTAAAGAGAAAGAGATTCGAAAAGTCATTCTATAAAAGAATTCTATCTGTTTTAATTACTCAAAACACGGTCTGCAATTTCTATCTTTTCTTCAGGAACTACCAAATTTTCCAAGTTTTTATCAATCGTAAATGAAAAAGTCGTGTACTCTCCTAATACAGAGTCAATCTCAATCTTTCCACCATGTCCCTGTACGATTTTCTGACAAAGTGCTAATCCAATCCCCGTTCCTTCGTATTCTTGCTTAGAGTGTAAGCGTCGAAAGATTTCGAATACTCTTTTTTGGTATTCAGGAGCGATCCCGATCCCATTATCTGTTACTGAAAATTTCCAAAATCCTGCTGCCGTATCTGAGTGCACCTCAATATTAATTATTGGTTTTTCACTTTGATTAAACTTGATACCATTGTTAATTAGGTTAAAGAAAACCATCCCAATTTGATTACTTTCACAGTAAATTTCAGGAAGATCATCACAGATAATTTGTACATTCTTTTGTTGAATCACCTGAGATAGATCGTGCAATTTAGTTTGTATGATATAATTGAGATCCGTCTTTTCGACAGTCATTCCTTTCTTGGTTAATTGAGAATAGGCTAACAAACTATTAATCAAAGAAGTCATCCGTTTTGCACCATCCTCGATGTAATAAAGGTATTCTTGGGTACTCTTATCTGCCTGTTTTAATCGTCGTTTTAGTAATCCAGAAAAACTACCAATAATGCGCAACGGCTCTTTCATATCATGCGAGGCAACATAAGCAAATTGCTCTAGTTCTTGATTAGATTGCTGTAATTCTCGGTTAGATTGCTCTAAGCTGACAGTGCGTTTAGACACAATTTGCTCTAGTTCTTCATTCCTTGTTTTTATCTTTTCTAAAAGGTTTCCTACTTCTTCATTTTTTTCTTCTAGCTGCTGAGTGCGTTGATTGACCAAGCCCTCTAGCATATTTTTCGTGCGTAAATTTCGGCGACGAATCTGGTAAACATAAAGTTTAACTGCTGCCAATGCTACTGCTAACAAAACGGAAAAAATGAGTAGATATAGCCACCTCGTTTCCCAGATCGCAGGTTTTCGAATAATTTTTAATGCCCTTCCTTCATTATTCCAAACACCATCATTGTTAGATGCCTTGATACGGAAAGTGTATTCGCCTGGGGCAAGGTTCGTATAGGTCGCAGCAGTATTCTGCGATAAATAATTCCAGTCTTTATCAAACCCCTCTAGTTGATAAGCATATTTATTTTTATCAGGGTTATTATAATTAAGTGCTGCGAAATAAAGTGAGATGTAGTAGTCATCTTGGTTTAATTCCAATTCTTTTTGACGTATCAAACTTATTTCTTCTTCTCCCGTCTCGGCATTAATTTTTTTTATTCGGGTCACATAAACAGGAGGCACAACCGTATTCCTTGCTATTTGAGTAGGATCAAATACAACTGCACCATTAATATTACCAAAATATAATCGTCCTTTTTCATCTTTGTAACTCGATAAAACCCGAAAACTAACATCTTCTATTCCATTCTTTTTATGAAATAATTGAAATTTATTATCAGCTATATTGTAACAAAGAATACCTTCCATAGTACTTGCCCACAGTTCTCCTTGATCATTCTTCTCAAAACTGACAATAAACAAGTTATTATCAGGGTGATTAACTTTACTAAATTGTCTCGTTTTATAATCATAGTAATATATCCCACTAGCAGTCCCGAGATATAATTTATCATCAATCTCAATTATATCTACTAACTGATTGGAAGGTAGGCTATGGTGTGGATCCGCAGGATCGTGCCGAAAAACTTCAAAAATAATGTCCTCGTTACGTTCGCGTAAATCAACACGATTTAGTCCATTATACGTAGCTATCCACAAATATCCTCTACTGTCTTTCAAAAGTCCATTTACCGAATTATCACTAATAGAATTGGAAACATTGGCTTGGTGCATAAAAGCCCGATATTGTTTAGTAACCAAATCTAAAATAAATAATCCTCTCCCCGTCGATAGCCAAATACGTTGATAATCATCAATATATATATCCTGAATCTGGAAATTGGGATGTTGATCCATTAACTCTTGTGAAAGCGGATAGTATTCTACCTTTTGGGTTCTAGCATGATAAATTGTTAACCCTTTCCGAGAACCGAAATATAGATATTCCTTGTCTGTACTGTGAACCGCAGATACGTAGTCGTCTAATAAAAAATTACAATTAGCCTGATTAAAATATATCTTCTCCTCCGTCTGAAAATCATAATAAATCACGCCATGATTACCAGTTCCTATCCATGCCTTTCTATCGGGTAAGACGCACATATTTTGACCGTTTGAAATAATAACTTCATCATCCATTTGAAAGTCATAATTTTTAAATTGACTATTATGCCAATTGAAAATACTGACTCCATTAAAAGTACTGATCCAGACTATTCCCTGATTATCTTCATATAAGTCAATGATAATATTATGTGATAATGAACTGCCATTTCTAGAATTAGAAAAATAGCGCTTGAATTTGAGCACTGGCGCATCCTCTGTTGGTTGTAAATACTTTGCCGTAGGTAATGTTTCTGATTCTAAAATATTCAATCCATGCGTAGTACCAATCCAAAGTCGCCCCATTTGATCCTGTAATATATCTTGCTGTGCATCACTAGAGATACTTTTCAAATTATCTTCATCTGCTTTATAACTATGAAAAGTAGGTTGCCAATTTTGTGCATTACGCCGCGTAGTAGCTGTTGCGGGTAATTGCATTAAAAATAAACCTCCACCATGCGTACAAATCCAATATCGCTGCTGCTGATCTTGATACATTTTCCAAACATTATGGGACTGTAAATCTTGTGCAGGAAAAAATTGGCGAAATTGCATCTGGTCCAGATCGCCATTCATGGCAGGTAGTGCTAAATAAAATCCTCCTGCCCAAGTACTAATCCACATCCGACCTTGACTATCTTCCAAGATATTGAGTACTGCCTTCGTCTGCAAAGCCGTCGAATCTCCAACTTTAGGTTGAAAAACAGTAAATTTCTCCGTTTTAGGGTCAAAAATATTTAATCCATTCTCCGTACCAACCCACAAACGACCTTTCCGATCTTCAGTTATCGCTAGCACTTCATTATCACTCAAACTAGATGGATCGTCAGCATCATAAGTATAACTTTTCCATTCTTCCGTTTCAGGATGATAACAAGTTAGCCCACCTAAGCGGGTTCCAATCCATAAGTTTCCTTTTCGATCCGTTTCTAAAACCTGAATATTTGATGAATATAATTTGTTATAGTGAGATTGGTGTGAGAAATTTTTAATGTTATCCGCAGATTCATAGCGACACAAGCCGTTTTTAGTACCAATCCAAATAAACCCAAGATCGTCCTTGATAATAGAACTAATATTATTTGCAGGTAACCCATTGTTTTTATTGATCGTACTAAATTTGATTTCTCCAACACTTTGTCCTGAAACGAATGTAGCGTTTCCTAATAAAAAAAATAATATAACCCTGAATTGAGGTAAATGAATAAAAAAATCACCCATATCTAATAAGTAAGTTCACGTATTTATACCATCATCCGTGGGTACATATTTTGATTACTAAAATTATTTTGGTCGCTCTCTATAAGGAGTTTGCCACCATCTGATAATTCAATAGGTTCGACTATACTAAGCCACGCCGAAATAAATACGTCTTGACATTTTATTTTTTCATCCTAAAAAGATAAAATTGATTACAGGAGGGAAAGAACAAAAGATGAGTAATTAAATGGAAATACAAATTTCATACCCTTTGCAGTGTTAGTGTTGTGAAATAGTAAAAAAAGACGATCAGTTAGACTTTAAATCATAAAAGGGTTGTAAATCAGAATAAAGAAAGAACAAGCATTTTCTAGTTTGTTGTGCCTTAATCATTTTATAATTTCTCTGATATTTAAAACTTTAATCTCCAGTACTTGATTCTATCCTAATTTCCACTTATATTTGCCCACATCACAAATAATTAGGTTACTAAACCACTTTTTTCGAACCTGATAATGCCGTTTGTCGCATTATCAGGTTCGCTATTAGATAAGCTAAATATAAAATATATGATCCAGCCATTAGCACCAGCTTACCTCGAAAAATTAGAGGAGTTAGCGAATGAGATTCAAAATTCGGAAGAGCTAAATACTTATTTAGAAACGGAAGAATTAGATGATTTCAATCGCCTAAAGGAATTGTACGAACCACGTATCTCGATGTTATTAGATGATGTAGCTTCTAACAATCCGTTACAATTGGTTTCATTTGAACAAACACTGTTACATCCTTCTTTTGAAGGACTGTATTTACCAAAAATTCTAGGTTATTCTGTACTACGTGGCGAGGTAGATGAACGCTACAAATACGTACATCCACAAAATCACTTTAAAGCGATTTTGATGGCGGTTTGTAATTCTGCTAACTTCGATATTTTGCGGATGCGAATTGGACAATCTATCCAAATGGGTTTCGCTTTAAGTAGCGACATTTGGATTACAAATTTGATTTCAGAAATACAGAATAAACGGATTCGCTATTTCTTACAGGGTCAGAAATTAGAAAAATATCGCCGCGAGAAAGAGCGCTCTATTTTTTACAATCGCTATAAGCGACAGTTTCGCAACGATCAATATCAATCAGCAGAATTCCCTGATGATAAGTCGTCTCTTAAAGTGCTGTTTTCTTCTTTGAAACAGTTCTTACTGCACCGCATTTCAGTAGATAAGGATGATTCGAGTATCATCCCACATTTGAACAGCTTCATTGAGCATGCTGATTTTCAGCAGACTGATGAGTTGTTAGAAGTATTGACAATGTACGCTAAGTTCTTTGAGCGCGGTGAAGAGGATCAAGAAAAATTAATGAGCGTTTTTAATCGTACGCGCACCGAGATGCCCGAGTTTGTTGGCAAATATTTTGAGTTCTTGCTAGAGCTGCATTTAGATAAACGTTCAAAATTAGATGGTACTGCTGACGCTTATATGTCCGCTACTTTGGATAAAGATATTGCCGATGATTTAACGAAGTATTATAACTTGATGGACGTTATTCATAACCAAGGTTATCATACACCTGAAGCACAAGAGGCAGTGAAGAACTTCTACGTACAGTACGAAGGTCTTTCTACAATTAACGAGTGTGCTCGTCAATCAATTTTACGTTACTTCCGTAAATATATTCAAAACTTAGAGCCAGAAGATTATTCTTCTTATTTCGAGATTACAAAAGTCTTCACGATCTATATGTCTATTTTTGCCAATCAGCAATTCAATCAAAGTCTGAAAGATTTGTCGATGGCTTATATTCGTAAATTATTAAAAACGTTTACGGACAAACGTGGTAAGGATTATCAAGATGTGAAAAAGTTTGTTTCTACTAGTTTCGTTGACTTTGGATTTTTAAAGCCTAAAGAAGTAGTAGAGTTGTTTAAAACGCGTCGTAAACGCCGTAAGAAACCAGAAACACCTTCTTCTTAGTCAAACTATGATTCAACGTAACGCAGCAAAGTCAATGATTTTGCTGCGTTTTTTATTTGTAGCCATACGCTAATATCCACATTATGTGGAAAGATTTTTTACACTAGGTGTATTTTAAACACTATCTTGCTATCTGTGTTAGTATGGATAAAAAATCTCTGCTCAGTCAATTGTGACTGTATCCAAATCATCAGACCAGCTTGATTCCTAACTTATGTCTCGTATCGTCATTATTTCCAATCGGTTACCAATTACCATTGATAAAAAAGAAGATGGCGCACTTTATTATCACCCAAGTGCAGGTGGCTTAGCGACTGGTTTAAACTCTTTAGATGATTCAGTTGAAAAAATTTGGGTGGGCTGGCCAGGTCGCGAAATTGAAGATAAATGGGAACAATCAGCCGTTCATAGTGACTTACTAGAACAATCATTACACCCCGTTTTCCTCAGCCAACAAGAAATCGCATGTTACTATGAAGGCTTTAGTAATCGAACGATTTGGCCACATTTCCATTACTTTACCCAATTTACCGATTACGATGAAGATAACTGGCAGGCTTATCAGCAAGTCAATCAAAAATTTGCTGATACCGTTTTAGCATTACTCCAACCAACAGATATAGTTTGGGTACATGATTACCAACTCATGCTCGTTCCGCAATTGATTCGTGCCGTACAACCCGATATTTCCATTGGTTTTTTTCTACATATTCCTTTCCCTTCTTACGAAGTATTCAGATTACTCCCTTGGCGGGAAGAATTACTCAATGGCATACTCGGCGCAGATTTAGTTGGTTTTCATACTTATGGATACATGCGTCATTTCTTAAGCGCAGCTTATCGCATTAGTGGCTTTGAACACAATCTGGGCGTACTAAAATTAAAACAGCGACAAGTCAGGGTAGATGTTTTTCCGATGGGAATTGACTATGACAAATATGCTCATCCAGAAGTCAATTTATACGTAGATGATAAAACTTTTGAAATTGAACAATTAGCAAAAAAAAGCACACTTATCCTTTCTATTGATCGCCTAGATTATACTAAAGGTATTCCACAACGCGTAAAGGCGTTTGGTGAATTTCTCGCCCAACACCCTGATTATCAAGGAAAAGTAACACTAATGCTTATCGTAGTTCCGTCCAGAGCAGAAGTTACTCAGTATAAGAACCTAAAAACCCAGATTGATACTTTAGTAGGTGAAGTCAATGCACAATTTCGTTCTTTTGAGTGGACACCTATCCAGTATTTTTATCGCTCCTTGCGCTTTGCAGAATTGACGACGTTATACAAAGTTGCCGATATTGCGATGATTACGCCGCTACGAGATGGAATGAATTTGGTAGCTAAAGAATATGTAGCTAGTAAAGAATTGAGCAAACGCGGTGTCTTAATTTTAAGTGAAATGGCGGGTGCAGCAAGTGAACTCATGGAAGCCCTTAGCGTCAACCCACAAGATATCAAGGGATTAGTGCAAACCCTGCACACCGCCTTATCTATGAATGAAAAAGAACAACGGTGGCGATTAGAAAAAATGCAGAAACGCCTCCGTATTTATAATGTCCGAAAATGGGCAAATACCTTTATTAACGAACAACAGCAATGGATGGAAGCACAAAAAAACGATCAAGTCACTTTATTAAAATCTACTGACCAAGCCACATTATTGCAGGATTATCAAGCCGCAAAGAGTCGCCTGCTTGTACTAGATTATGATGGAACGCTAATGAATTTTCACAACGATCCACAGGCAGTTGTTCCAGATAATGCATTGATGGAGATGCTCCATGCGTTACATGATACAGCAGGGAATTTAGTCATCGTCAATAGCGGACGTGACCAGCCAACGCTAAATGAATGGCTCGGAGGTATAGGTATTGACCTGGCTGCTGAACACGGCGTGTGGGTAAAGAAAAATGGGACGTGGCAAAAATCGCCTGGTCTGATTAATAGCTGGAAACCTAAAATTCGGGAAGTTCTCGAAAGTATGGTTGCGCGTACGCCTGGTTCTTTTATCGAAGACAAACAATTTTCGTTAGCTTGGCACTACCGCACGATCGATCGCGAACTGGGAGAAAAACGAGTACGAGAATTTCGGGAAGTACTACTTTACCTAACTGCTAATCAAGATCTGCAAGTACTAGAAGGCAATAAAGTAGTAGAAATAAAAAATGCTGGCGTAAATAAAGGTAAAGCAATGATGCAATGGCTTACCGAAGACAATTATGATTTTATTCTAACCATTGGGGATGATGCGACGGACGAAGACACATTTTTAGCCATGCCAGATCATGCTTACACGATCAAGGTTGGGCACGTAAAAACAGCTGCGCGGTATAATTTGCGTTCCGTAGAAGCGGTACGAGCATTATTGCAGGAACTGACCGCAGTACATCGTTAAAATTTCTATTGAAAATATGACAAATTGAAGATGGCGATAAAGATTATCTGGAGCAAATTATCTTGAATTAGATTACTAATTCATTCATCCCATCATTCACTCCTTCTATCATTGTACTTACTCCGCCAATTCATACAGATAAGCATTTTGTTTCTTCATCATCGAGTCTGGTGTGATTCGCATTGCCCAATTGCGTATTCCGATTAAAAAACCATTAGACCACTGCGCCATTTTACCAATAGTCCAACTGGTATTAACTACTCTGCGTGCTTTTGCTTGACGCAATTCTTGAAATTGCGCGAAAGCGGCATTTACGTCGTGGTTTCGCCTCAAACAATTAGCTATCACATAAGCGTCTTCGATAGATTGACACGCACCTTGTCCCATATTGGGCGTAGTGGCATGGGCGGCATCTCCAATTAGACAGATTTTATTTTGATACCAATTTTTGATGGGTTTTAAATCGGTAATGGGGTTGGTTAAAATATTTGTAGCAGGTGTTGCTTCAATAATGTCCTGTACCAAAGGATGAAAATCAGCGAATAAGTCTCGAATTTCAGTCTTTACGGACAAGCCTTTTTCGCCACCATTGCGCAAAGCAAACCAATACACTTGCCCATTACCAATCGTTGCAAAACCAAAGCGTTTTCCTTTTCCCCATGCTTCGTTAAACTCATGGCAACGGTCGGCAGGTAAATCATAATTCACCACGCCGCGCCAGCAAATTTGCTCGGCATCCCGAATTTCAGTGTTCTTAAATAGTTCGTTTCTTACTTTAGAGTGAATCCCATCTGCACCTAAAACTACCGTTGCTTGGTGCATACTTCCATCCGTAAATTTTAGTACAACACCCTTTCCATTTTGCTCCAAACTTTCCAGTCGCTTGCCTAAGTGCAATTTTTCAGCGGGTATCTGCTCTAGTAAGACTTTCTGTAAACGACTACGATGAATCGCGACAGTTACTAAATCATTAGGGATGGTATCCGCAATGGTGATAGTAGTCATCGGCACAAGCTGCTCGTTTGTAACTTTCAGATAATCAATAGGTTGTCCTATTTTTTGTAGTTGTTCCGCCAAGCCTAATTTATCATATACTTGCATCGCATTATTTGCTAAAAGAATGCCTGCTCCCAAGTCTTTGAATTCCGAAAAAGATTCAAAAATTTCGTAATCAATACCTTTTTGCTGTAAAGCAATGGCAGTAGTCAGTCCCCCGATGCCTGCGCCAATGATCGTAATTTTCATAAACAAGACTTGAATATTAGTTGAAAAATGATTTTCCCTTTGAGTTTTTCAATTAATTATTTTTTGAATAAAAATTAGGTTTGTACAAAGTTTTGCAAAAGACACAGTTTTTGACGCAGATAAACGCAGATTTTTATGATTCAAGTAGGTCTTATGTCGCTCACGACCCGCTTGAATCATAAAAATCATAGAGAATCAGCGTCAAATAAAAACTTTGTACAGTCCTAAATAAAAATCTATTCATTCAGAAAAATGATCATTTGAAAAACAGAAAGTCATTTTTTAACTTTTTAGTGCAAATGTACTAATTAATTTCATTTAGTGCAAATGTACTAAAAATATTATCTTTGCAATATGAGCAAAACCAAGCAAAAAATATTAGTAGCAAGTTTGGACTTATTCAATACTTATGGCATGGCGAATGTCAGTCAGCGGCGGATTACGGAGCAGTTGCAAATCAGTCCAGGTAATCTGACTTATCATTTTAAGAAGAAAGAGGATATTGAAACGGCGTTATATTTTGCCTTAGTGGAAGAGTTCGATCAGCTTTTTGCCACAGTTTTACAAACCAATATACCAATAGAAAACATAGTACAAATGATGGGACAGATATTCGATATCATGAAAAAATATCGTTTCGTTTTTTTAGATTTTGCCCATCTGCTACGTACCCACGAAGTCGTTGCTAATCATTATCGCCAATTGACCGAATTGCGCTACCAGCAATTTACTTTTATATTTGACTACTTGATTCAAGGTGGTTTCTTACGCCCTGCTGAACTTCCCGATGAATATGGGCAATTCTATTTACGGATGCAGATTTTAGCCGATTTTTATTTAGTAAACGCCGAGATTTTACGCCAACAGACGGCAGATACCAAGTCGTTTGAACAACTCTTTTTTTACCATATTCATCCATATCTCACCAAAAAAGGAAGGAAACTTTTGCAACAATATTTATAAAAAAAACGCCAACCACAAAACGCGGTTGACGCTACAAATTTTAATAGATCATTATACTCGGTTAAGTCTTTCCTATTTTTACGGCGCTGCGCTACCATTCACATCACCAATCTTCACACCTGTAAAATTAAAATCACTAACGTCTTCGGTTAGATTAATCGTAAAATCATTATTCGCTATCCCATCAAAAGGATTATTGGGATTAGCAAAAGTAATCGTTGAACGTACGAATGTCCAGCTAGCGCGCTCGTTTGGTAATTCATCGGTAATTCCTAGAATTAATTGCCGCATCTGTACCATATCTAAGGTAGAAACCGTCTGACTATTACTAAGATCCGCAGCAATCAACTGTAATGGGCGATCAAACTCATTTCTACCTAAAATATGCTGCTGGATCAGAACCATATCAAAAGTAGAAATCCCGTTTAAATCATCGCCCTCTCTTATCGGTTGTATTTCATAGGTTTCTCCAGTAGCTAAATTGCTAAATTCATAGCGCCCAAATTCAGCGGTCTCTGTTGTTTCCAACGCATCGCCAGCATCGTTTCTTAAAACGACTACAACGGATGAAAGCACGGTAACGGAATCACTATTGAGAAAAATTTGTCCACTAAGATTAGCCGTTTGTGCGTTCGCAACTGACCAAATAGATAAAAAGCAAAATAAGGTGGTATATATTGATTTCATGATTTTAAGATTATGGTATTAATAGTGACAAAAAATGCTACGGTTCTTGTTTTGGAGTATTAAAAAAGATGCTTTGATAAAAAACTGCCGCTCACAAAAATTTAAAGTCAAGTGAAACGAATGAGAAGGCAAGCGGCAGTTGCGAAACAGGTTTTGGAAATGATAGACAAGTGAAGGCAGCGGCTAAACAACTGCACTTCTCTGTCTAGGTTGGGTTTGGGATACGATTATGGGATATTGAAAAAATTATGGGATTGTAAAAAGTTGAATTGGTTGATTGAGTTGAATTTTTGAATTTATCAACTCCACTTAATTGGGGGTTATTTCCATTTGGATAATTTGGAGTCAGTTGGGAGGCACCTCCGAAATGCCTCCCGATAAAATACTCGCTATTTTAGCATTAACTTACCCTGATTTAGCACTTTATTATCAATCAACATTTCAAAGAAATATAAACCTTCGATTAATCCTTTTTTATAAAAATCAAAGGTAGATTGAGTTGAAATTTGTTGGCGAATCAATTGTCCTTGTGCATTATATACGCGGAGGGTAATTTCTTGATTGTCAATCCCTTCTACTTTAAAAGTAGCTTGCTCCGTAAATGGATTCGGATAAACGTTCACCGAAGCAGTGGGAAAATCTACATTGTTCACATCATTGACGACCTCTACAAATTCGCGCCCAATCGTATGCTTCGTTTCATTGGTAATCACTGGCTCGTTAAAATCAAAATAGATGGCTGCGTCATTATAGATTTCCGTTCCATCAACATTATCTGCCGTCTGATTTACTTTGAAAATTACGAAACCATTAGAGGCAGGTTCATTAACATTAGAATCAGGTAACATGATATCGTCAAACATAAAAGTCAGAATTCCTTCATCGGTGATTTCAAAATCATAGGGGTGACTACTCGCGCCAGGGCGTACCGTTGCAGGGTTTAAACTTGCGGACAAAGTGTCCAATACTACTACATTAAAAGCAGTATCAGTACCCGTATTTTGGAAACGGATTTTATATTCTAATTCTACGTTATTTTCAATAAAACGCTTTTCACCGTAACCTTTTGGGAAAGGTGTTTTATCGTTTGGATCGTACGCGCCGATGTTTTCCTGACAGTCAATTGAAATCCAAGGATCGTTTTCTGACTGTGGAAATAAATTCACAAAGCCCGTAGAAAATTCGCCATTTGCATTTAAACCACAACCTTCTACTACGACTGCTGTGATACCTGCTTTAGGATTAGCTAAGGTTTGATCCGCCGCTAAACGGTAGGTTTTTCCGTCGCCTGCTAGACTTACAATCCGAGACTGACCACTTTCTAGTTGAAAATCTTCTTGTTGTAAAAGAATCATATCCTGCGATACGATGAAGCGATTCGCTTCGTCCATATTCCCATCACCAATATTAGTAATCGTAAAGCGTACTTCATCGTCTTCCGTACATTCACCCGTTACTTGAATATCTGCACCTGACCATAAAGGATCAATAGTCGTACAAGGCTCGTCAGGGTAAATGTGGGCAAGTACACAGTGCGATTGTCCTAATTCCACATCTTCGCAGCCAACCAAGACCGTGATTTTGATGCGTCCACGCTCCCCTATTTCAACATCACCTAATTCAAAACGGTAAGTCTGGCTACCTTCCTCAATCGGTGTTCCAGGCGTAGTGCTACTTACAAAAGAAAAGTACTCGTCTAGCGTCACCTCTACGTAAGCATCTTCTGCGGTAATTGTACCTAAATTAGAATAAGCTACGGTGTAAACCACATCAAAACAGCGGCGAACAAAGGGCGTGCTTACCGATACTTCCATTTGCGTACAGTCGATAATACTTTTTTGTCCTAGTGCGACGGAAGCTGTTTCGTCCGCTCCAAAACTAACTATCTCTCCGTTTTCTGAGCAATTTTCCCATGCTGCCGAAGCCGTAGCAGCGGTTACTAAATACTGCCCAGCTGGGTCAACAAAAACACCAAAGTTACCTTCGCTATTCGTGGTAGCGTAGCGCACTCGGGTTGCATCATTAGCATCAATAATGGTTACAATACGTCCTGATAACTTTGATTCATTCTCATCGAATGCACAGTTATCATCTAAATCATGATATACATGTCCAGTTAAATTAGCTGGACGTAAAGAAAAATCACAGGTATTTAACTCTACCAACGTTGGTTCGCCATTAGTTAGACTAATAACTTCAATCGCGACTGGGTCGCCCGAAATACGGAGTTCACCCGCAAATTCTGATAGTTGGAAAAAAGTTAAAGAATAAAGGGTCGTACCGTCCGGAACAGTTACTCCTTGGGTATTATTATCAATCCAAGAGAGCACCAATCGTTCTTCATTATTCTCAACTTGGCGAATCGCAAAACTATTTTCTGTCAAGCCCTGTAAATTAAAATTACTAAAGCCCGCAAAGGCTAGTAATTCATTATCGAACTCCATCGTGTATTGCATCCCGATAATATTCGAGAAGTTATAAGCCACCACATCTACAGTAACGGAATCGCCATCGTAAACCGCATTATCGAATAATAATTTCACTTGCGCTTGCGTAACAGATGCACTCAATAATAACAGTAATAAACAACAGACTTGTTTGAAAAATAGAAACTTGGATAGTAAATTTCGTTGCATGGGAATATGCTTTTTTAAAAGTTGTTCAAAAGTCGTTTGAAAGTGGTTCGAAGGTGGTTTGAAAGTTGTCATTCCACTCTCCTATCAACTCCATTTGCTTTTGAAAACGGGTTTATAGATTTTTTTAGCGGGTAAAAAGTAGTTGGTAGTTATCGGTGATTATTTATTAGTTGGGTGATAAAAATTTAACTAGCTTTCAGAGCTTTTTTAATCTTGTTTTGTAGTGAGAAGACAACCTTCAAACTACTTTTGAATAATTTTTAAACTACATTTAAACTACCTTTCTCCCTTTTCACATTACAAAAGTGCAGACAACGACTAGGAAATACAAAGACAGAAAAGTAAATTTGTAGTTTAAATTTAACATAAAATTAAATTAGAAATCTGATAATCAATTATTTATAATATTTTTTGTTGTTCAAAAACTACATCTAAGCATTATTTTAGCTATGAAAAAAAGTCGTTTATATCGTATTTTACTCACCTTTTCGTCCAAAGAGCAACGCGAACTAATTGATTTAGTCGCATCGCCCTTCTTTAATAAGCGTTCACAACTGCCCGTTTTATTAGAATATCTGTTTCATTGCATTAATAAAAACAGCACTGAACCACAGCGCGAACGCGCATTCTCCAAAATGTATCCTAAAGAGAAATTCTACGATCCCAAATTGCGCATTGCCAGGTCTGATTTACTACGGTTGACGGAGGAATATTTGGTACAAAAAAATAGGCAGGCAGATGATGTAGCGTGGCGAATTGAATTGGCAGGCGCGTATCGGCAACGCAAATTGCCGAAGCAGTTTCAACGCACCTTGAAACAAGCACGACAAGAACAGAAAAAGCAGCCGTTGCGCAACGATAATTATTTCAATAACAACTACGAGATCAATCTCGAAGAACTCAAATTTATTACCCTCAACAAACGCGTCAACACCGAAATTCTACAAGATATTTCTGATAATATTGACTTTGCTTTTTTAACGCTCAAACTACGCCAAACTTGTTTTTTATTGTCTCACCAAAACATCCAACAAGCTGAATATCGTTTTGGGTTGATTGAAGCAATCACACATTATATTCAAGAACAAAATTTCCTCGAAATTCCCGCTATTGCAGTTTACTATTACACTTATTTCATGCTCACTCAGCCGCAACAAGAGCAGCATTTTCAACAATTAAAATTATTACTCGATCAGCATAGTGACCGATTTCCCATTTATGAAATTCGAGACGTATATTTAATGGCAATTAATTTTTGCATTAAAAAAATCAACAATGGACAGGTTAAATATTACGACGAGTGTTTGGACTTGTATGAAGCGGCATTGAGTAAAAATTACCTTTCGGAAAATGGTATTTTATCGCGCTTTACTTTTTCTAATATTGTCGGTTTAGGGATTAAACGTGGGACGTATCAACGGGTAGAAAATTTCATTCAAAATTATATCGAAGCCGTAGAAATCGCTTATCGCGAAAATACTTTAAATTTCAATTTAGGACGTTTAGAATACGCTAAAAAGAATTATCTCCGTGCCTTGCAATTACTCATTATGGTCGATGACAAAGACCCCATTACGGTACTAATTGCCAAAATGATTCAATTGAAAATTTACTACGAAACGGATGAATTGGATGTTTTAGAAACGCACCTAGACGCAATGCGTACTTACATTCGGCGGAAACAATTGGCGTATCAAGCGACGCATTTTTTAAATGTAATCAAGTACGTAAAAAAGATGCTCACGTTGAATCCTTTTGATAAAAAAGGACGTGTTCAATTAGCCCAAGCCATTGAAAATGAAGAGGTGGTGACGGAACGAGATTGGTTATTGAAGCAGCTGCGCGAAAACTAGAAATTGCTGGATTTTCAGCGTTTAGAGGAGGATAATTTCACCCTCATTTAATCCGATTTTTAATATATTTAAACTGCCCATTGTGATTTGATTCATGTTCTACGACATGAAACCATTTGGCGTAATTATTCATTGGACCACCCCAAAAATGACTCTCCTTCATCAACCAATCATCATCGCGGGTTTTCATTTCTGCTATGCTGAAAGCGCGAACATCTTTCAAAAGATCCAAATAAAAATCTAAAGAATAGCCTTTGATTTTTGCTCTTCCTTTATCACCTAAATCACTTGCAGCATTCCAAAGTTTACTTTCTTTTGCTGGAAGATTATCCCATTTCTTACCATCAAAAGTGTTCTCTTGATAAAATCTTTCCACGGCTGCCAGATGCCACAACATCGCTCCGATGGAGTTAGATTTATCATCCAATAAGAAATCCAAGTCTCTTACACTCATACCATAAACTGGTCGCAACACAATATCTCGCATAAAATTCATCATCGAAACCAAAGTGCCCACCTGAGGAGTAAAGCCTTTTTTAGGACCAATAATATTTAAATTTTCTTTACTCATTTCGGTTATTGGATTTGCCCAGCTTGCTTGAGTAATTGTCATGAGACTCCCCGTTGCGATAGCTGATTTTTTAATAAAATTTCTTCGATTTGATTGTGCTTTTTTATCCATTTTTTTTAATTTTTATCAATTATTCACCGATAATTTGTCGTGTTTCACCGCCATATATTATACATTGATACTCGCCCAATCGAATCACTTCCCGCCCAGTCTGCGCCGCAAACTCATCCACCACGTTTGCATCAATTATCTCCGCTGCAACAAACCGATCATAATGGGGCACAATCACTTCTGCTATAAACCCAAGTCCACTTTTATCTAGTAATTTCACTTCTGCATTCATTGCTGGAGTCAAGCGATCGATGATTGCTAAGTCTTGTGTTAGAACTAAGCCACCTGCACTAATACCCATCACTGGAATATCTCGCTCAATGATCTTATTAAGCACTTCATCCACCTTATTTTTTTTTAGGTGATACAACAAATAATAAGGATTGCCACCACTAATAATGACAACATCAAAATCCAAAAGCTGCTTTGGTGATTCAAACTCTATATCAATATACTGAACTTGAAAGCCTAGTTGAATCAGTTTTTCACGTAACTGGATAATATTGTGATTGCGCTCTTTATACTTTTGGGCGGCAGTGGTAATGATCGCAGCATTGCGATTTCCAGCAACAAAATCGAGGAAGTGAGTAGTAATTTCTTCGTTGATAAGTGATTTTGAGGATAAAAATAGCTTCATAAATTACACCAATAAAATAAATGAATTGATGAGGTTTTAATCATTTCTAAATGAATAAGTTAGTAACGATGAATAGCTTACTTTATTCAGTTGCGTTCTCCGCTTGCAAGTGACCTATGAAGTGTTGATTAGTCTGAAGTAATTGGATAAGTGCTTGTACAAGCTGCTGTTCATCTGCGTTTACCTCTTTACGCAGCGTAGCAAGGTTGGTCAGTGCTTGTAGTGCACTTTCAGTAGATTGGGTTGCCCGTTGCATATCATTTAATCTACGATGCAAATGATACTTGCCATGAGCATCAAAAACTTGGTGTAGCGGATAACTCCATAAATCATGGGTAGAAATTTTAAAAAAAACGGCAAGTTGTATCAGTTGTTGCGCGCTAGGTTCTGTAATTCCTGCTTCGTAAGCTGCGATTTGGTTTCGCTTTAGCTGTAGCCGATCGGCTAGTTTTTGTTGACTCAAACCTAGATATTTCCGCAGCAAACGGACATTAGTACTGAATTGACTCTTTAACATCTTTTGCAGTAGCTTAGAATTTGGCATACGATAAATGTACTATTAATTTTTCGATTGAAGTACATGTAAAAACGCATCAACCCCCAAAACACTCAGATCATGATAGTGATCGGGAAGTAATTCAACATTTACCGATGCTGTGATTTTAGTTGATTTAGGTAAAAATATCAGCGTATCTTCTACTGCCAAAAACTGAAAGAAATGTATAGGAATAGCATAAAGACGGCTTAGCGGCTGGCTGAATTCATTACAAGTATCCGTAACAATAACGTACTCTATAAGCCCGCTAGTCAAGCTACCAACAATATCTTTTATTTTGCCAATTACACGTTGTCGAGAATCGTACAACTCATTTCCAATCAAAGCTAATGACGAATAATTTTGCATAGAGACAGTTTTTTAATAATAAAAAGCGCACAAAATTAACGTCAGATATAACTAAGTAGATAGACGTTAGATTTTAGACATTAGACGTTAGATAACTCGTTGGCTATCAATTTTCTAACGTCTAATGTCTAACGTCTTAAATCTGTCAACCTACTTAAGTAGTTAACGTGAAATAATCGTCATTTTTGACTGAGGCTATTTTTGTGCTAGACAAGGCAAAAAACGTAGTCGTAGTCTTTTTACGACGAGGCTTTTTAACG
>JBGCES010000290.1:0-4540 GCA_045106545.1 Saprospiraceae bacterium | reverse complement strand
TCTCTTTACTAACATTTTATTTTTCAATAATCGAAAATTCCATAAAAAAATTAGATTATCAAAACTAAAAAGAGGAATGCCTGAATAGACACTCCTCCTTTTAGATCATGGAAGTTTATGTTCCATCTTTTAAATAACGATGAAATAATAAGTACATCAATTTGGACGAATTAATTTTGTTCCCAGTTTTCTTTAAAAAGAAGGAGTATTGTTGATACGCCGCCTGCCCCGACGCTTGTCTCGGGGACTGATTTTAAAAGGAAAATGGGGGCAAAAAGCCTGTCCCTGCCCGCCCCGAATTTATTTCGGGGAACTCGATTCGGAGAAACCGTCCAATTGATGGAGTTATTGTTTTATCGTTACTAAATATCTCCTTGAGCTATTAGAGGTTTATTGATCTTCACCTACTGAAGCGTCTGAAGTATTTACATGATAAGGAGTAAGAGCATCTTCACCAGGATTTAAATCGTCGCCTGCTACTCTTCCTTGGAAGTCATCTTCGAAAGCCACTACTTCACTTCCTGAATCTGAAGAATAGATTACGATATCATCAACATGAAATACCCCATCATTAACAGTTGAATTAGAAGCATACTTCCACTGGAAGTTAGCAGCACCATCTTTGACAGCCTCTAAATGCGGAGCTTCATCATCAGCACCACCATTAGTCGTACTTACCGCATCAGTAACTATAGTCTGACCATCAATCGTAAGGCTATACGTTGGGTAGTCGGTACCATTAGCAGACCAGCTTATCTCAATGGGAACCCAAACGTTAGGCATTCCTTCAGGAAAGTTGGCATCGGCAGCGGCAATAGTCTCATCAGAAGCTCCCTCACGGAATGCATGTGGTGCATTATCTTTCAATCTTACTTCGACCATTGCAAAGTCACCCGTGGTAGAATTACCTGAAACGTTGATAAAGCCATCCTGAATATCCATATCTACAGGGCCTTCCGCTACTCGGTACATAAAAGTAATTCTTCCATTTCTGATAGAATCCATCGGTGCATATCTAAGTTCACCAGTATCATCATCTTTAGTATCAGTGATAACAGCATATCTGTTCTTAGGTGCAGTAACCTCTATTGTTTCGGTTGCAGTAGCTACTACTCCATCGGAAGCGGTTACGGTCAATGTTACATCATAAGTACCCTCAGCAGAGAAGGTATGTGAAGGACTCGCGTCCGTTGAAGTTCCGTCGCCACCAAAGTCCCATGATGAATCGAAACTAGTATCAGTGATTCCATTTACCACGGAGTTGTTAGTAAAAGCATAGGTCAAAGAATTTTCTGCATCAACCTGCGAAGAGAAGTTGGCAACAACGTTTGAAGGATCTGGCGTAGGTTCCACCACCACTTCATCTTCACCACAAGAGCTGATTAAAGTAACTGCCAGCAATAAAGACATCATTAGAATGATATTCTTACTTAAATTTTTTGATAAAAAGTTCATATTCTTTTTTAAGTTGTTTGAAAAATTAATTGATTAAAATTTTATTAAAAAGCTATTGGTAATTGGTTTACCAATTTTTTCGCGACCAAAGTTAACACTTAATTTTAGTTTTTACAAAAAAAGTAGGCGGTACATCAGATGTAATGCCATGAATAAAAACCAATTGGGCAACGAAGACCAAACATATCTTCGTAATTCTCACAAACAAAGTCAGTTTTTTTTAGGACATCACAATGCTAATATTTGCAATATAGAGTCTAACATTTAGAATTTCCTAATTAAATTGGGATTAGCTTAAAAAAAGCCTAATAATTTTTTGGATTCTAAGTTTATTAAATATCTTTGAGTTATAAAAATTGGTTAACCAATCACCAGCTAACTAGGCAACTACTCAGCAAAGCGAATTTATGGATGTACTCAGTAATTTTCAAGAAATAAAAATCGAATCTCCTGTTGATAAAATTATTCGCCAAATTCGCGAATTGATAATCACTAAACAGCTTAACCCAGGCGACAAATTACCACCAGAGCGAAGGTTGGCTGAAAGATTAGGAGTAGGTAGAAGTAACGTTCGCGATGCTATCAAAAAGCTAGAATTCTATGGTATTTTAAAAACAGTACCACAAAGTGGAACTATAGTCGCGGGGATTGGAATTACGGCTTTAGAGGGGTTAATTTCTGACGTTTTAAAAATAGAAAATACAGACTTTGCTTCTTTGGTCGAAACTCGTGTTTTATTAGAGGCTGAAGCCGCAAAGCTTGCTGCTGAACGCCGTACCGATGATAATATTGTTGCTATCGAACAAGCTTTGGTAGCGCATCGAAAAAGAGTGAAAGCTGGTGAACCAGCAGTAGAAGAAGATTTGATGTTCCACATGAAAATTGCCGAAGCGAGCAAAAACACAGTGTTAAAATCACTGATGTTGATTATCACGCCCGATATTATAAAGAACTTTATTCAACTAGACATTTGTAAAGATCGACGTCCAGATGAAGCACTAGAAGATCACAAACAGATTTTACAACATATTATTTCTGGCGACGGTGAAAAAGCCGCTGCCGTCATGATGACGCACTTAAAAGATGTTTTCGACTATAGTCAGCGTCTTAAACACGGCGAAAGTAATAATGCATTGCATTAGGAAGTATTATTTCTGATAAGAATCTAAAAGTTAAACGATAAAACCTTTTTCACTTTAAACTTAAGAATACCGTAAACCTAATTTGTAAACAACCTATCAATCAAGTATAGGCAGCCGATAAAAAACAACTATTAATTTTATAACCATGATCTTTTACAACAACAACAACAGTTAAGTAGATCCTTGACAGTTATCCTTACTGTCCATACTTATGTTTTTTCATCCTTCATCCGACTTCATTTATTAGTAATAACGAATCTATTCATCCAATATCTTGATAAGGACAACTCTGTAATCAAAAAATTACAGCGTAAGTACAATGACAGAATTAGTGAATGATATAATGAATTAATCCTGTCTTACTACATAGTAATTAATAAGATCTCTTAGGTGAACTCCTCGATTATTCAGTGATATTACTACTAATCGTATACCGATTAGTACATTCCTTTTATTCTCTTTATTAAAGTAGAAAAATACACCACCAATACTATAAATTTATTGGACATTAAGTTTCATTCTTTATCATTACTAAGGCTTGCTTGAATAATAAGTAGATGAGAATCAGACTATATTATCGGATAATATACCGATTATCCTAATTAAATTGGGAATAGTTAAAAAAAGAATGAATAATTTTTTGAATCCTAATAATATTAAATATCTTTGACTTGTGAAAATTGGTCAACCAATTACCAGTTAACCAATTTACTTCACAATTAGTATATGGATGTAATAAGCAACTTTCAGGAAATCAGAATCGAATCGCCGGTTGACAAAATCATCCGTCAAATTCGAGAACTAATCAGCACTAAACAATTAAACTCAGGAGATAAGCTACCGCCCGAACGAAAATTGGCAGAAAGATTAGGAGTTGGAAGAAGCAATGTGCGTGATGCTATCAAGAAGCTGGAGTTTTATGGCATACTAAGAACATTACCTCAGAGTGGTACTATTGTGGCTGGTATCGGTATTACTGCTTTGGAAGGGTTAATCTCCGACGTTTTGAAAATAGAAAATACGGATTTTGCGTCACTTGTTGAAACGCGTGTATTGCTAGAAACAGAAGCTGCAAAACTCGCTGCTGAACGTAGAACCGAAGATAACATTATTGCCATTCGGCAAGCCCAGTTGGCACATCGAATCAAAGTTAAAGCAGGTGAGCCAGCAGTAGAAGAAGATTTACTGTTTCATATAAAAATAGCTGAGGCGAGTAAAAATACTGTACTCAAAACACTCATGCTGATTATTACTCCAGATATTATTAAAAGCTTTATTCAGCTGGATATCTGTAAGGATCGTCGTCCCGATGAAGCATTAGAAGATCACGAACAGATTTTACAGCACATTATTGCTGGTAACGGTGATAAAGCAGCCGCAGCAATGATGATTCACTTAAAAGATGTTTTTGACTACAGTAAACGCCTTAAACATGGTAAAAGCAATGGTTCTTCTTACTAGAAAAAAGCATTGCTCATAAGCATCCCAGAACCGAACCTTTTTTTAATCTTCACCCGTCTTCATAAAATAGCTAACTCGTTTAGCAAAAAATTAGAAAATCAACCAATTATTTTAGTGATACTAATACTCAACGCGCATTAATTGGTACACAAACTTTATTCTCTTTAATTCATGTATTAAGAAAGCCCATCCGAATAAGGGTGAGCAAAATGTGCAAAATGTGCAAAATTTAAAAATTTTAATTATGACGACAAAGTTAACAGATCAGTGCGGCAAATTGCTTTGCCTAATTTGTTTGATGTTGTTGGCAGGGAATTTTCCTCTTTTGGCAGAGGGAAATCTCAATTCGCTAACAACCGAAATTCAAGCAAATGATCAACAAATCACCGTTTCGGGGGTGGTTACTTCAGCTGAAGGTGGTGAACCTCTAATCGGGGTAACCGTTGCCGTAAAAGGAAAAGCAACGGGAACTATTACAGACA
>JBGCES010000029.1:0-3461 GCA_045106545.1 Saprospiraceae bacterium | reverse complement strand
TGCCGTTTCTGAATCGCTGCGTAATGCGCAAATCAACCACGGCATCGATGACTTTCAGTTGAATATGAACGACTTGGAAGTCTATGAAACCTACTATCAAAGTCAGACGAGTACGGTCTTGATGATCGATATTTCGCACTCCATGATTTTATACGGCGAGGATCGCATCACACCTGCCAAGAAAGTAGCAATGGCATTAGCGGAATTTATCACGACGCGCTATCCCAAAGACACCTTGGATGTCATCGTTTTTGGAAATGATGCTTGGCAAATTGAAGTAAAAGACCTCCCTTATCTCGAAGTCGGCCCATATCATACCAATACCGTTGCGGGCATCGAGTTAGCGATGGATATTCTCCGTCGCCGCCGCAATCCGAATAAGCAGATTTTTATGATTACGGATGGAAAGCCAACCTGTATTAAACGCGGTAAAAAATATTATAAAAATCCCTACGGTCTCGACCGTAAAATCATTAGTCGTACGCTCAATTTAGCGACGCGTTGCCGCAAATTAGATATTCCAATCACGACATTTATGATCGCTCGCGATCCTTATTTAGTCAAATTTGTAAACCAATTTACAGCCACCAATAACGGCAAAGCATTCTACTCTAGCTTACAGGGATTAGGTGAATTTATCTTCCGTGATTATAAAAGTAACAAACAGAAGCGGCACCGGTAGGGAGAAGATGGTTTGATGATCAAATGGTGTAATTGTGGTAAGATTCGTCCACTGTCTTCCCGACAGTGTACGTATTTTAGTTGCGAGTTTTTTCTTACTGCTTTTCTAAGACAAATTCGCGCTGCTCCATAAATCTTTCCGTCGCCGTAGAATCTGTAAAACTAAACGTTAGTAGATTATCTTCTAATTCATAATCCAGCCATTCTTTGATGGGTATTGGATTAATACAATCAATAGTACTTGGGCAATTACTTTTCACAGAATTGAACCGAATCTGCTCCTCCGTTCGTTCGTATTTTCCACTCCAAACTCCCGCTTCATAGCGATTTTCCGAAAAGGTAATTTGAAAATCTTGATCCCGATTTATCCTCTTCATAGGTTCACATCCGTTGATGCCGCAGGTAATTCCTGGTCTAAGCAACTGACGAAAGCGTACAACTCCTTCATAATTATCTCCAACAAGAGCGGGTGTGATGACTTCTTCCTTTGAGCAAGCAAAGAATAGGATGAGTAGCAGCGGTAATAAAATCGTCTTTTTCATTTTCAATAGCCTATTTAATATTTAGAATTTCTGTCACTGACGACAGACAGTTTCTATTACTCAAAACGTTGGGTAGGAATTTAAATAAATCTGTTACTTTTGGTGCAAAACGTCATCCATGATTTATCAAATCCTCTACTTTTTCCTACTTTTATCTATTGCTCACTCAAGTAATGCACAATCAGATACAAACGATAATTTACGTTGGAAAATTAAGAGCAACAATGCTATTCATTGGCAAGTTGATCAAGATACAGCACTCCCCCACTCCGATAATATCGAAATGGCAGGTCAACAAGTGGCGGGTATCGTCACCTATTCAATTGATGAGGAACGGAATTTATCGCTGTCGCGAAAAGTAATTTTTCCCCAGCTTCATCCCTTGATTAAGGATAGCGATCCGAGTTGGTTTGTTTATCGCGCTTATGCGCAAACGGATATTACGGACGACGAAATGCCGCAGTTATTTAGTAATGGAAAGCAGTTGAGTTTAGGAAAAGTAGAGCGCGTAGAATTAAATGGAGCACTACAAATTTTTCACACACCAACGCAAACTGGGTTGCGGGTCATGCGTACCCTCCTACCAGCTACTGAGGAGGCGATTTTCTTAGAATTATGGTCATTAGAGAATATTACGGATCAAGCATTAGAAATACGTGTTGCAGATTGTACTTTGCATCAAGAAGATTATGATGCTAATGGAAAATAAGTCGTGAGAACAGCTGTTCAATCAGAAGATGATGAATTCACTATTCCACCACATAGTACCAAACAAATAAATATTATCACCAAAGCATATAGCGCTGTAAAAAAACCATGGAGAACAATTGATGAGGAACTAATAGCAAGACAAGCACTTGTTCAACAATGGACAAATAATTTAATTTTAGAAACCCCCGATCCCGTTTTAAACACCATGTTTTCCCTAGCTAAAATTCGCGCTTCCGAAAATATCTTTCAATCTAAACTAGGCTTAATCCACTCCCCTGGTGGCGGTCGGTACTACGTCGGCATTTGGGCAAATGACCAAGCAGAATACGTCAGTCCACTTTTCCCATATTTAGGTTATGAAATCGGTAATGAATCTGCAATCAATTGTTACCGCGCTTTCGCTAAAGAAATCAATCCAGAGTTTACCAAACTACCTTACGCCTTTGAAGTAGAAGGATTGCGACCGCCTGCGCCCATCGATCGCGGTGACGCAGCAATGATTGCATACGGAGCGAGTCAATTTGTGTTGGCTAACGGCGATAAAAAGGTCGCTAAAGAACTCTGGGAACTCATCGAATGGTGTTTGGAATATAATCATCGTCAGCTGAATAGCGCAGGCGTTGTTCAATCCGAATCCGACGAAATGGAAGGTCGGATCGAGACGGGCGATGCTAATCTTTCGACCTCTGCTTTGTATTATGGCGCACTGGAATTGGCAGTAGATTTAGCTGCCGATTTGGGTGAACCCAAAAGTAAAGTCAAGCAATACGTCCAGCGTAAAAACGCGCTGGCTAAAGCCATCGAAAAGTATTTCGGCGCAACCGTAGAAGGTCTTGCTACTTACCGTTATTACGATGGTCATACCAATCTACGCCACTGGATTTGTTTACCGCTAGTCGTCGGTATTTTTGACCGCAGCGAAGCGACGACCGAAGCACTTTTTGACCGCTTGTGGTCAGAAACTGGCGGCGTACACGTGGAGAAGAATTCAGCTAATCCACAAGTTTCCGAAATCTTCTGGGATCGCGGAACCCTTTACGCCTTGCGCGGTACTTTTTTAGCGGGCGCAACGGAACGTTCCTTAGAAAAATTGCAACAATATTCACAAGAACGCTTACTTGGTGAACGCGCTCCATATGCAGTAGAAGCTTATCCAGAAGGGAATATGGCGCACCTTTCGGCGGAAAGCGGTTTGTACTGTAGAATTTTTACCGAAGGTATGTTTGGCATTGTTCCAACGGGTTTGCAGCGTTTTAAAATGACGCCGCGTTTACCGCAAGGCTGGGATCAGATGGCGTTGAGAAAGGTGAAAGCCTTTGGTGGGAATTTTGATGTAGAAGTGAGTAGGAAAGAGAGACAATTAGAGGTGATTTTGAGAGACGCAGATAGTGAGCAAGTGATAACAACCAAAGTAATCGATGCAGGCGCAACAACAAGATTTAATTTCAAATAATTCACCATGTTAAAAGCAATTCGAAATATCAAATTTGGTTGGATTCTATTCGCAATTGGAATCGTTACACTACT
>JBGCES010000289.1:0-4068 GCA_045106545.1 Saprospiraceae bacterium | reverse complement strand
TGTAAGTATTAAGAGGACGAATACATTGGGATCGTTCAAAAAATAATTCATAAACTTTAAATGCTAAAAGTGAATGTCCCGCTCACTTTTACATTTTGTGTTTTACATTTTAAATTTTACATTATCCGAATGTATTCGCTCTCTTGATTTTTTACTCAAAAACCACATCCAAACACTCACAAATCACCCCCGCCGCTTCCTCCAAATCCGCTGCTGTATGTGCCGCCGAAACGAAGCCTACTTCATAGCCCGAAGGTCCCAAATAAACGCCGCGTTGTAACAACTCATGGTGCAATACTTTAAATTTTTCCATGCTCGCAGGATCAATTTGATCCGCACTCACAATGCGCTCTTTGGTAAATGCCATCCAGAAAATCGAACCGATCGTTGGAATGGTTAATTCGTAGCCCTTTTCGTCCGCATATTTCAAAATTATATTTACAAACGTTTGCGTTTTTGCAGCCATACGTTCGTAGAAATCGGGTTGCAGTAATTGGTTTGCTGCTGCATACCCCGCTGCCATCGCTACGGGATTCGCGGAAAGCGTACCCGCTTGATAAACCGCTCCATCAGGCGCAATATGTGCCATAATTTCCTTACTTGCCCCATAAGCGCCTACAGGCATTCCCCCACCGATAATTTTACCGTAAGTGATAATATCGGGTTGAATATCATAATGCGCTGCCGCCCCTTCAAAACCTACGCGGAAGCCAGAAATAACTTCATCAAAAATCAATAAAACCCCATATTTATACGCTTTAATGCGCAAGCATTCTAAGAAAGATTTGTCTTGTAATAATAGTCCATTATTCGCAGGAACAGGTTCGATGATGATACAGGCGATGTCGTGCGCGTATTTCTGCAACGTATCATCCAATGCTTTACGGTCATTGAGTGGCAACACGATAGTTTCCTTAGCGAAAGCTTCAGGAATACCCGCCGAGGTACTTTCTCCAAAGGTCACTAATCCCGATCCCGCTTTCACTAAAAGGGAATCAACGTGACCATGATAACAACCTTCAAATTTAATCACTTTGCTCTTCCCCGTTACGCCGCGTGCCAAGCGAATCGCCGACATTACTGCTTCTGTTCCCGAACTCACAAATCGCATTTTGTCGATGTAGCGATTGTTGTCCAAAATCAGTTTTCCTAATTCGTTTCCTAATTTAGTCGGCGTACCGAAAGACGTTCCGTTCGCTACCGTTTCGGTGACAAATTCACGAATCTGATCGTTATTATGCCCCAAAATGAGTGGTCCCCAAGAGCAGCAGAAATCAATATAGGTATTATCGTCTTCATCCGTCATGCGGCAGCCATCGCCTTTTTTGATAAATAATGGCGGTCCAGATACGGACTTGAAGGCGCGAACGGGCGAGTTGACACCGCCTGGGAAGTAGTTTTTTGCTTCCGCAAATAGTTCGGCAGATTTAGTTCGCTTATTGATTTTCGTTGTTGACATGATTATTTTTTTGACGCAGACGGACGCTGAGGACGCTGTTTATTTTATGTTTTTATCAATACCTGCGGTCTTGGCGACGGCAGGTGATTTTTGTGGTTTGTTGGTAAAACAGCAAGTATCGGTAATACATTTGCTATTCAAGAATGCAAAAGTAGGATTTTGTGGGTAAGATAGAAGTAAAAAATATTTGCAGTAAGATGGAATGACAATGAATTGAAAAAAGTCAGGTCTTAAAACATCAAAGCAGAACATGTAATTAAACATGCTCCGCTTTGAAATTTTAATATGTTTGTACGTCAAAAGTGTCTCCTTCATCTTTTTCCCTTCGCCTTTAACCTAGCTTCTTATTTCTGACCCAGCTGCTTCATCTCCTGATAGCGTTCCAAACCACACTCCAAGAAGTTTTGATACTCTTCTTTGTCAGGCGTGTAGGCGCGGGGTTTATTTAAAACGGTGCCGTCTTCGCTGACTAAAACGTAGTAAGGCTGAGAGTTTTTATCAAAGTGCTTCGCTTGAAAATCTGCCCATTTATTACCAATGGTACGTTTCTTTTTTCCATCAAAATCAGAAACATAAGGCTCGTCCAGTTTTTTACGGTCGTCCACGTAGAGTGATACCAAAACGTATTCATCGCTAATCAATTCATAAACACCATCTTCTCCCCACACTTGATCTTCCATGCGGCGGCAATTTACACAACCGTGTCCTGTGAAATCCAATAAAATGGGTTTACCTACCTTTTTCGCGTAGCTCAAGCCTTCCTCATAATCTTTAAAGCAATTGATATTTAATGGACATTTATTGGGGTAAATGTAACTGTGACCTGCTGGTGGTGCTAGTCCACTTAATAAATTAGGTGTAGCAAATGTACCCGCTTGTTCATCCACCATAAAACCACTCGCTAAGTATAATCCCAACGCCAATGTACCGACACCAAAAGCTTTACGAACGTTTGAGATTTTCTGTCCAGGATAAGAATGTGGCATTTTTAACCAACCAAAATAGTAGGCTGCTAATCCTAAAGCGCATAAAACCCAGATACCAACGAACAATTCGTAAGGCATCCACTTGGTATTTTCCGTTAAATCGGCAATAGAAAAGAATTTAATCGCTAACGCCAATTCGATAAAACCCAACGTTACTTTCACAATGTCCATCCAGCTACCAGAACGCGGCAATGAATTTAACCAACTGGGGAACATCGCAAATAGTGCAAATGGTAATGCCAAGGCTACGGAAAAACCAAACATTCCTACTAATGGCCCTACGGGAATACGTCCTAAAATCGTCGGTCCGCCGCCCGTTGCCGTTTCTACTAAGAGCGTTCCGATAATCGGTCCCGTACAGGAGAAGGATACTAAAGATAGCGTAAATGCCATGAAGAATATTCCAATCAAACCGCCCTTATCGGCCATCGCATCCGATTTATTCGCCCACGAACTCGGTAGGGTAATTTCGAAAAATCCGAAAAAGGAAAAGGCAAATACAATGAAAAGGATTCCAAAAAATAAATTGAACCAGAAGTTAGTAGACAATAAATTGAGCGCGTCTGCTCCAAAAATTCCTGTAATCAGTAAGCCCAACGTTACGTAAATGACGATAATCGACGCACCATAAATCAGCGCATTGCGCAAACCTGAGGCTTTATCTACACTACTTTTAGTAAAAAAACCAACCGTTAATGGAATCATCGGGAACACACAAGGGGTCAATAATGCCAATAAACCGCCACCAAATCCTAATAAGAATATCAGCGGCAAACCAGCATCTTCTTCTTCATCTTGCGTCGCATCATTACAATCAGAATCAATATTTTCTTTATTAAAAACGCCGTTTGATTGCTTATCATCTGTATCGTTGGCAGCTACTGCTCCTGTTGCGTTCGGGTCAAAAGCTTTATTCGCCGCAGGGCTAATCGTGAAATCAACATCCGCAGGCGTACAACCTTCATCGTCACAAACCATATAACTGATGTAACCTTCGATGTTTTGTGCTGGATCAGTCACTTCAATTAGTTGTTTAAATACGACTGGCTCTTTGACAAATTTGATGACGTTTACCCCAAATAAATCATCCATTCCTTCCTTCTTGTTCCCCGCTTCCGATGTTTCGCCTACTAATTTAAAATTATCATTTTTGGTAAAGAAAAACTCTGTCGGAATCGGTCCACCATCGTCGGTATGTTGCGAGTAAATCGCCCAACCTTTACCCAAATTTGCCGTTGCTGTAAATTCATATTGGTTGTTGCCCATCTCTTTTACCGCAAAATTCCAATTCACAGGTATTGCTGCACTTGGTTCAGTCGCTGCTGTCTCTTCGCTCGCTTCTACTTCTTCTTTAACTTCCTGATTGTCAGCTAATTTCGTGGTTTCCTCCTTAGCCTTATTTGCCACGTCTGCAAAAGTACCTTTGTCCAATTTAGGCTCTTCCTTAATGATCTTTTCTACTTTTTCGACAATCTCAGGTTCGGTTTTCGTTTCATCTACAACAGGCGTTTCCGCCACAGCGGCAGCCATTTTATTTTCTAATTGAAAAGAGAAATCTATATCGGTAGGTGGTAAACACTTCTCATCATCACAGGTCATAAAGGTCAAATAACCCGTAATTGG
>JBGCES010000288.1:0-4489 GCA_045106545.1 Saprospiraceae bacterium | reverse complement strand
CTTGTTCGTTGTTTTTAATCACCACTTGTCGCTCAATCGGCACCTGATTTGTCATCCGAATCGTGATGGTATAAACGCTATCCAACTGCGTAACCTCTCCCCGCACATAGTTATTTTTTCTGCCTAATAAATCGCGAATATGATAAGTCAAGGAATTCAACGAAAACCCGACCGATAAGACCGAGATGTCCAAATCAGGCACATCTTCCCGACTCAGTTGTACCGAATCTGCCTTGATGGAACTGGCTTCTTCTTTCAAATTCAATACTTCGTCCTGTATTTTCCGCGCGATAGTCGCGCCATCATAACCACTTTCTGCCAAGTGTTTCGGTACGGAAAATGGTTCAATCGTAAAGCCTTCTTTATTCACGGAACGAAAGAGCCAAAAAAGCAAGACGCCAATCAGAAACAAGGTTGCCGCTTTTAATAAAATACCAACGCCATCTTCGACTTTTTTGAGCCAGTGGGATTGGTTCGCGACGGGAATGGGTTTGCTGGAACGGGTAGCGTTGCGGCGGGGACGCCAGCGCGGATTGGAGGAATTGAAATAGTTTGATGGCATAGCTAAGACGAAAGTTGATTAAACCAAAATGAAGATAGGAAGGATTTGGGAGATACTACCTATTTCTTAACAAAAAACCGAAATCTCACTTTCGTAAGATTTCAGTTTTAGGAAACTGGATAAAATAAATTCGCCAGCTAAAAGCTAGAACGCAGCAGGAAGCTGCACCCTAGCAAATGTACGTTAATTTTTAAATCACGCCGTCACCTCCTCCCCACGATGCGCCACCATCAACTCTTTCTGAATATCGTGCGGTACTGCTTGGAACTCCACAAACTTCCGCGTAAACTTCGCGCGTCCCTGTGTGAGTGAGCGGACAGTAGCGGAGTATTTGTACAATTCTTTGAGCGGTACGTTGGCAATAATTTTCTGATAATGTCCTTCAGAATCCATGCCTTGGATAATGGCGCGGCGGGTTTGTAAATCGCCCATCACATCACCCATCACGTCGCTGGAACAGAGGATTGTGAGTTCGTAAATTGGTTCGAGGACTTGCGGTTTGGCTTCTACAAAACCTTCTTTAAAGGCTTGCCCCGCAGCGATCATAAATGCCATATCATTGGAATCTACAGCGTGCATTTTACCATCGTAAACGCAGATGCGGATGTCCTGACAGCGGCTGCCTGTGAGTGGCCCCTCTTCCATCTTTTGCATGATGCCCTTCTTGATGGCGTTGATGTATTTCGAGTCAATCGAACCACCGACGATACACCAGTAGAAAGCGAGTTTTCCGCCCCACGGCAGTTCTTCAATATCCGTAGAACGTACATTTAAATCCGTTGGATTGGGCATACCTTCGTGGTAAGGCTCAATGCGCATGTGGACTTCGGCAAACTGTCCCGCTCCGCCCGATTGCTTCTTGTGGCGGTAAGATTTGTTCGCCGTGCGGGTAATCGTTTCGCGATACGGAATACGCGGACGGATGAATTCCATGGCGATATTATTCACCTTCTCAATGCGGTATTTAATAATGTCTAAGTGCAATTGTCCTTGTCCGTGGAGTAAGGTTTGTTTCAAAATAGCGGATTGCTCTACGACGAGCGTCGGATCTTCCGTAGCGATTTGGTGGAGTGCTTTCATTAATTTCTCCATGTCCTGCTTGCTCGGTGGTTCGATGGCTACACGGATGCGCGAAGGTGGGAAGTTCATCGGCGCGATTTGACGTTCTACACCTTTTACATTTAAGGTATCGCCCGTTTTAGCGTCTTTCAATTTTACCGTTACGCCAATATCTCCTGCGCAAAGTTGTGTTACCGAATTACGATTTTTACCGTTTGCTTCGAAGAGTTGCCCAAAGCGTTCGCTAGAGCGATTACTTGGATTATGGAGTTCATCACCCGCATGTAAAGTCCCAGAATAGACTTTAAAATAAGAGACATTTCCAACGCGCGGTTCAGAAATCGTTTTATAAATAAAGATGGTTGCATCGCCAGCGCTGTTACATTCCAAAGTGCTGCCATCCGCTAATGCTGCGGGTGGTCGGTCGGCAGGACTTGGGCAAATGTCGTTGATAAAACCCATGATGCGACCGCTCCCCATATTGCGTACCGACGAGCAACAAAAGACGGGATATAATTCGCAATTCGCTAATGCCAGAGTCAGTCCCTGCGCCAATTCTTCCTCCGAAAGCGAGCCTTCTTCAAAGAATTTTTCCATCAAATTTTCATCATTTTCAGCTGCCGCTTCTACTAAAGCATTGTGCATTTCCTGCGCCCGCACCATCGCGTCGGCGGGAATTTCGTGCTTTTCAGGTTTTCCGCCGCCATCGGGAAAAACATACATAATCATCCGTAAGGCATCTACGATTTTACTAAAACCGATGCCTTCGTTTATTGGAAATTGAAACGGCAATACATTTGCGCCAAAGCGTTCCTGTGCCTGTTCCAAGGTACTTTCAAAATCTGCTTTTTCGCTATCCAACTGATTGATAACGAACATGGTCGGCGTGCTAAAATTTTCAATATATTCCCAAATAATCTCTGTTCCCACTTCTACTCCACTTCGCGCATTCAATAGCATCACTGCCGTATCCGCTGCTCGGGTGGAACAAACGACCTCGCCCACAAAATCATCAAATCCTGGTGTATCAATAATATTAATCTTGTTTCCTCTCCATTCGGCGTGCATTAGGGTCGAAAAAATCGAATTTTGTCGTTCCTGTTCAATATTCGTGTAATCCGAAACGGTATTCTTTTCTTCTACCGCACCTTTACGTTTAGTCGCTCCTGATTCAAATAACATGGTTTCGGCAAAGGTCGTTTTGCCGGAACCAGAGTGCCCGAGTAGCACTACGTTCCGCAAATTTTTAGTGTTATAAGACATGATTTAGAATGGTTAACGGTGGACGGCAGACGGTGGACGGAGTGTCGGACGCTACCTCCAACCTGATTAAGGAATAGATATGGTAGGAAACTGCTACTGATTACCAATAAAAAATCAGTCTTCGCAGACCGCATTTGGTCGGAAGAATATTGAATGGAATTAGTAGCACTTTTATTATTTGTGTTCTATGATTAAGTTGTTTATTGAAACTAAATTTTATTATTAATTAATTTCACAGAATAAAAATAAATAATTTTAAGGAAATATCAAATTAAAAAATTGTTTTTCCTATTCTCCCTATTAAAAATAAGGTGATAACCTATATATTTACGATATGAAATACCTACTCTACCTATCCACCTTTATCTTTCTAATCGGCTGCAAATCTTTTGAAGCGACGCCTTACGATTTCCCCAAACCAGTAGATACCACCACGCGGGCTATCGAGTTCCAAGAAAAAAAGACTTACGCTATCGGCGGTGTTTATGCCAGCAACGAATTTGACGGCGCACGTCTAAATGACTTTCAGCAAAAAGGAGAGAACAGTTTTGTCGTAACGATACGTCCTGAAAACTCGCCGATTAATCCTTCGCCTTGGTATGCTTTTAAAATTTGGTCGGACGAAGCGCGTACTGTGCAAGTAACCTTAGATTACAGTGAAAGTCGTCATCGCTATCAACCTAAAATAAGTGCGGATGGTCTAAACTGGTCGAAGCTTCCCGCTGCTGATGTACAATTATCGGCAGATACCGTAGATGCTACGTTGACTTTAAATATTGGTCCCGATACGCTTTGGGTAGCGGGTCAGGAATTACAAAATTCGACGCACGTGCGCCAATGGTGTGAAGAGCAAGCCAAGCATCAAGATGTGCGTTTTTCGACGATGGGAGAAAGTAAACTCGGTCGTCCAATGTTTCATTTGGATCTGTACAATGGCGCGAAGGAAGATAAAGAAACGATTGTCATTTTTAGTCGGCAGCATCCGCCCGAAGTGACGGGTTATTTTGCGATGCAAGCGTTTATTGAAACGATTTTGGAAGATAATCAACTGGCGAATGATTTTCGTAAAAAATACCGCCTGCTTGTCTTTCCATTGATGAATCCTGATGGGGTAGATTTAGGTCATTGGCGGCACAATGCGGGTGGGATCGATGCTAATCGCGATTGGGCATATTACAATCAACCTGAAGCACGGCAGGTAGCGAATTACGTAGTAAAAACCACTAAAACGGATAAGAATAAAGTCATTTTAGGCATGGATTTTCACTCGACTGGAAAAGATATTTTTTATACTTTTTCCATGCCTTCGGCACTACCAGATTTTAATGATTATTGGATTGCTGGAATTGGTGACGCGCTCGGTAAAACGCCCGCAGAACGGGAAAGTACCGCAGTAGGCAATCCGACGACTTCAGGTTGGTTTTTTACACAGTTTGGTGCAGAAGGATTGACTTATGAAATCGGTGATCATACGCCCCGTGACTTCATTCAGCGGAAAGGAAGTGTATCGGCGGTGGAGATGATGGAGTTGTTGATTTATCGGTAAGTTGAGTGGTTGATAGGTTAATTCATTAATTAATTAGGTTGATCGAGTTACTTATCATA
>JBGCES010000287.1:0-12719 GCA_045106545.1 Saprospiraceae bacterium | reverse complement strand
TTTTTGTTTTTTCAATTCATCTTTCGCATCTACAATCACAACTTCAGGCATTTCTATTCCACCAAAGCGTTTAGGCATTTCTACCAAACCGTACTTTTTCGACTTGGCGTTAAAATAAGTTTCAATGGAAGGTGTCGCAGTGCCAAGCAGCACTTTTGCATTATGAATATTGCCCAAAACCGTTGCGGCATCACGTCCGTTGTAGCGCGGATTTGGATCGACTTGTTTAAATGAATGATCGTGTTCTTCGTCTACAATAATCAACTCTAGATTAGAAAAGGGTAAAAACACTCCCGAACGCGCCCCCAGCACAATTGGGCGGTTTTTTAACACACTTTTCCACATTTCCACCCGCTCGTTATTATTCAAACGCGAATGATAAATAGCGATTTTATCGCCAAAAATACGTTGTAGACGAGCAACAATCTGCGCAGTCAATGCGATTTCAGGTAGCAAATACAACACTTGTCCCCCGCGTTCAATGACTTCTTGAATCAACTCGATGTAAACGCGTGTTTTTCCACTACCTGTTACGCCGTGGAGCAGCGCGACATTCTTTTCTTGATAAGTTTCTTTGAGTTGAGCAAGGGCTTTGGTTTGTTGTTCCGTCAATTCAAATTTCTCAATCAACTCATCATCGTAGCCACCTATACGATTGACTACTTTATCATACAATTCAAAAATTCCTTTTTTTTCTAAAGCTTTTAAAACAGAAGAATCGCAGTTGGCTTTTTTATAAATTTCTTGTCGGCGGACGACATTCTGCGTACGCGCAATTTGATAAAATGCCATTACCGCATTCACTTGTCGCTCAGAGCGCGTACCGATAATTTGAAAGGCTTGATTAATTTTAGTTGGATCAGAACGATAAGGTTCTTGCAAGCGAACGCAAGCGATCTTTTTAGGTTTATACTTGCGCTGTAAATCTTCTTTTAGGTAAAGAATCTTCTTTTCTAAGAGTTTTTTGATGAGCGGATAGACCGTTTTTTTATCTAAAATCTTACGGACATCATCAATACTAATTTCATTTTGAATACTCAACGCCTCCGTAATCATGTATTCTTCGTCCGTCAACCCTGTAAAATCATCATCGAATAAAGGGCTTAAAATCAGCCGCGTTTCGCTTGCCAATTTCAGATTTGCAGGCAAGGCTGCGTTCATCACTTCCCCCAGCGTACAGCAATAATATTTCGCTAACCAATTCCATAATTGCAACTGTCGCGCATCAATAATCGGCTCTTCGTCCAGTACCGAAATAATCGGTTTGGGTTTCTGATTAGGTGGCGCTTCCTGCTGCATATCAATCACAATTCCTGAATACAACTTACTCTTACCAAACTGCACTTCTACCCGAATCCCAAATTTAATCTCTGGAATCAAATCCGCAGGAACGGAATAGGTATAAGGCTTAGGTACAGCAAGTGGTAAAATCACTTGTACGTAAGTCTGATTGGTGGTAGGATGTAAGGCAGTTAGCTCCATGTCAATTATTTGAATGCAAAATAGTAACTTTCTTGCTTAAAAATAACTAATTTGTTGTTTTTGGCTTGAATTAAAACATTTTTGTTGGATATTAAACACTTGAGTAAGCATAAAGATTATAGAACAACCCTAATCTAAAGGCGCAGCCAACGCACAAGTCTCTTTATATTCCACTACATTCCCATTCGTATCAAATAATTGTGCATAAATAATATAGATCCCCAAACGCGCGCGTTGCGTCACTTCTGCATCATTACTTCCATCCCATTTAATAAAACCTTCCGTGGCGAGTGATTCATTATTCAATAGCGTTTTTACCAAACGCCCATTCATATCGTAAATCTGTAGCGTAGCGACAAAATCAGGTTGGTCGGTGAGATAATTAATAATTAAAAAATCTTCAAAGCCATCGCCATCAGGTGAAAACGTGGTACTTTCTAAAGTGAAAATGGACTCGGCATTGCCCGCACCATTGCGATCGGTAATGCCCACAGAATTGGGGCAACCTGGCGTAGCAAAACCAACCGTTGCCGAAGCAGAATACCAGTTTTCTGTGCTACGGGTCGGTTCAGAGAAACTAATCCGTTCTAAGGAAACACCGCGTT
Source organism: Saprospiraceae bacterium (assembly GCA_045106545.1). Taxonomy (GTDB): domain Bacteria; phylum Bacteroidota; class Bacteroidia; order Chitinophagales; family Saprospiraceae; genus JBGCES01. Next base: position 10,632 of record JBGCES010000287.1, on the reverse strand, counting down.
CGTCATCAATTAAAGGATTATGCAAATCGTCCATATAATTAAATTCATCAATAATTCGCTCTTGCAGAGTATCGGGTAAGTAGATTACTACCGTTCCTTCTCCCACTGGGTAACTGGGCAAATCATTTTCAATAAAATTACTTCCAAAAGTAGGTGAGTTACAAGGGTTTTGTGGGTAACTTTCTAGAATAGCGTTCCGATCCTCGGTCAATACCACATACGTCTGTGGAAATAACAAATAGTCATTTTCAATCGGACGCACTACATTTAATACACCGCGATCATCCCGATTGGCAAGAATCAAATCGCTTATATTCAAAACTTTATCCGATTGATTATATAATTCTACAAAATCGCTACCACCCGTCAGCGGACGATATAATAATTCATTGATAATGATGTCACGAGGTTCAATTGTAGCGGGTAGTGCAGTCGTCACTTCGGTGAAAGCAGCAAGAGCGTTGCCGTTACAATCTTGTACACCACTTCTTACTTCAATGGTGTAAGCCTGTCCCGCAACTAAGGGCGTAGCGAGTTGTAATAAAACGGTTTGTGCATTTGGTAATTCTAGTTCTGCATTCGCAATTTCAATATTTTCAATCGAATAATTAGCCAATTCTTCAGCGGTTGCTAGATCCATTTTTTTATCAAAAAATAAACGAATACGTTCTGCATTCACGGGGAAAGCTCGTTGCAATATAGGATTAGCATTATCAAAATTTGATTCTAAAACCGAATTAGTTCGTCCAGGCGTACCACCATTACCATTTTCAGAAGCGCGCCAATTTTCGATACCCGCTAAGCAGGGCGCAAGCGGATTAATCAATTCCAACGTAAATCCACCATCATCTTTGTCGCCATTTTGATACCATGTAGTGCTATAATTAATAGCATGTAGTAAATCGCTATTGGAATTATTGAGTGAAATTTGCTCTCCAGAATTACGCAAAGCAGGAAGATCAATTGCTAGCGTTTTTCCAAAGGCAGTAAAAGCAACTGCGTCGTTATCGTCTGCCAAAATCACGTAGTCGTTAGCAGCAAGCGTAAAATCAGGCAGCAAACGAATATTGTTACCTACTAATAATTCAAAATTTTCTAAATTGATATTTTTATCCGAACGGTTATATAGTTCGATAAACTCCGCTTCGGGCAAGCCGATAGCGGGAGTCGGATCTGCCATGATTTCATTAATTAAAATATCGTAGGGCGCAGCAGTTTCAATTTGAATAAAAGTAAAATTGGTCGTTAGATTGCTGACGGCATTACCATTTTCATCGCTGATATTATTAATTATCAATTCGTAATTGGTTCCATCAGTAAATGCTTCGTTGGTTGTTAAAATTAAACGTGCGCCATTATTTCCATCCAATTGTGCCGTACTTAAAGTTAAAGCTGGATCGAAATTATAGTTACTAAAATCATTGACTGAACTCGTTTCTAAAATTTCATCAAAAAGTATACTAATCGTATTCGCATCAACGACCTCCGTTGCTAAAATTTGCGGTGGCACATCATCTACAAAAAGCGGATTGATGAACACATTGTCCAAGAAAAATTTGTCCCGCCGTGAAGCCGTGTAATTACATTGCCAACCAAAAAATTGCCCGATTAGATAAGTCGCATCCGTCGCCATTCCTTCGGTTACATAATTTCCATCCTGTTCATAATCGGCAAATAATGTCCATTCTTGTTCGTCACTTCGTTCTACGCGGATATCAAGTGTAGGAGAACTTGCAACAGCTGCGGGCGTACCACTTATTAATAACGTATGAGAATCGCCATCTTGGCGATATAGTTCAAGTGCGTCTTGGGTTCCGCTGTTTCCAATACGCACATAATATCCATTTATAACATTACTTAAGTCCGCGCGATCCGCAGTCAAATAAATTCTAGTAAAATTTTCGCCCGATGGGGAAAAGGCTAAACGAAGAGAAAATTCCCACGTAGTACGACCCATTGTTGGGGCAGCTATGCTAAGATGTGAGGTCAAATCATCCACTCCATCTGGCACTTGCAATTGTAATTCCTGTTCCGTATTTACAACAAAATTACCTACGTTTCCCGACCACATCGGAGCGGTCGTAAAATCACCGTCAGAAAAATCATCTTGCAGCTGAGCAATGGCTGATATTGGAATAAATATTGCTGCGATAAAATAATATATATAATTCATTGAATAAGTTATGAATTGACTATCAATCTATAATCAATTTAAATTAACAACACGTACTATTTAAGCAAAAATACTATAGAACAAGCGTCTGATAGATAAAAATCGAAATATACCCATTTTAATATTCTCTCTACGCTCTTCTTTTGTCCAAAAACATTCTGTGAAAAAAATCTAATTCCCACATACACTTAATGCAGATTCAACGTTTTGGATAAGAAAAAAATACATTTATCACTTGTGGTTTCGCATTTCAAATGTAACAAGAAAATAGAAATGCTTATATCTTTGCGACTTCGTCGAAAAGTCTTCCAATGAACAGATTAAAAAAAGTATCTGTTCAAGGAACTTTTTGCGACTTTGACCAATTTTCTATTCATTGTTTCATTATCTAATTTTATAAAAAATGAAAGTAGCAGTTGTTGGAGTAACCGGTTTAGTAGGTGGTGTGATGTGCGAAGTATTAACCGAACGCAATTTCCCCGTAACGGAATTTATTCCCGTTGCATCGGCACGGTCAGTCGGTAAAGATGTAACCTTTAAAGGTAAAACGTATAAAGTAATCGGAATGGAAGACGCCATTGCAGCGCGTCCTGACATTGCCATTTTTTCGGCAGGCGGTAGCACCTCGAAAGAATGGGCACCTAAATTTGCCGAAGTGGGTACGACTGTGGTAGACAATTCTTCTGCCTGGCGCATGGATCCAACTAAGAAATTAGTCGTTCCCGAAGTTAATGCAGATGTATTGACCGAAGCAGATAAAATTATTGCCAATCCAAATTGTTCGACGATTCAAATGGTCGTTGCATTAGCACCTTTACATGCAGCCTATAAAATTAAGCGATTGGTGATTTCTACTTATCAGTCCTTTACGGGTACAGGTGTACAGGCGGTAAGACAATATAAGTTAGAAAAAGAGGGCTTTGAGCCAAAGGCAGATGAAATGGCATACCACTATCCCATTTTTGAAAATTGCTTACCTCACTGTGATATTTTCTTAGACAACGATTACACCAAAGAAGAAATGAAATTGGTGCATGAAACGCAGAAAATTTTACAGGATGACAGTATCCGAGTAACAGCAACGGCAGTGCGCGTTCCAGTACACGGTGGTCATTCAGAATCAATCAACGTAGAATTCGAGCAACCTTTTGATATTGCTGACGTTCGTAAGATGCTAACTGAAGCAGATGGAATCATTGTCGAAGATGATATAAAAAATAATAAATATCCAATGCCGCGTTTTGCTAAAAATCGCGACGAGGTATTTGTAGGACGTATTCGCCGCGATGAAAGTGTGGATAATGGATTAAATATGTTCGTGGTAGCAGATAATTTGCGCAAAGGAGCGGCAACAAATGCGGTGCAAGTTGCGGAATATCTAGTTGCGAAAAATTTAGTTGGAACGGCAGAAACCGTTGCCTAATTAATTATTTTGTCAATACTGAAACGAGAAAAAAGGCATAAAAATTGACGAAAACGTTAATTTTATTATACATTTTTATAATTTTAGCTAAGAAATAGAGTTGAAGGGTAAAAGATGCTAGAAAGTGAACCCAATCAATGAGTTCAAATTTTGATCTTTTACCCTTCTTCCATGACTTATTTTCCCCTTTACAATTTACTGAGATTGATAATTGAACATTTAACCACAGCTACAACACTATTTGAAAGTAAAATGATAAAGTAAGAACGAGGTATGATGAACTTGTCTTTTGACTACAAGGAAAAATTATAGAACATGAATTAAAATGTTTTTATAATTATCGTACCTACATTCATTACTTTAACTTTTTACAAAAATTATTTTTCTGTAAAATCAGTCAACTTACAATGTTGGCAATTTGAATAAAGAACAGATTGTTTTTTAGTGGAGTCTGATAATTTTGAATGGTTTATCATTCATCATTTATTATCCATCATTAATGAACAGCCGTATTTCACTGATTATCTTAACCGATACTAAACATTAACAGTCGTAACATGAAGACAAAGCTTGTACTTTGGGGATCCAACGAAAAAGACGAGAAAGTATTAATCGCCTTAGAATTATTACCACAGAGTAATAAAGTTAATTTATACACCTTTCCTGAGGCAGTTGCTACCGAAGAATTTGGGCAAAAAATGCTAAAAGAATGGCGTAATAATGCAGAGGTAGTATTTCCTGAGGGATATACTAAAGAAGAAAGAGAATTATCTGTCACCAGTAGTTTGCTGCCAGAAACATTAAAGGTAGAGCGTACCGATGTTATCCAACGCGCGCAAACGGAGTGGCACTTTATCGTCCTTTCAGCAAAACTTAATCAAGTTTACCAAACTGAATTAGAAAGCCTAAAAGAAAAGGTTGGAAGTTTAAATAAATACGATTCAGGAGTTTGGGAGGAACTTAAAGGGTTCTGGAACAAAGTACAAGAACAAGTACGCGACCGTAATTTATTTCGGGAACATGCGGATAGTTTACGTGACAACACCAATGCGCTATTCTCAGAGTTAAAAGGAATGCGAGCTAAGTTAGATGAAGAGTTTCAAAACATGTCGAAGAATAATGTTGAAACCTTTATGCAGCGACTAGAGGGTATTGAACAGAAAGTAACCGATGGTTTGCGTTTGCAAGGCGTCTTTGATGAACTCAAAGGCTTACAACGCAAATTCCGCGAAGCAAAATTTACGCGTGACGATCGTTCTACGGTTTGGCAACGCTTGGATGGAGCATTCAAGATGGTAAAGGAAAAGCGTTTTGGTCCGCAAGCCAATAATGATAATTCTCCCAGCGATCGGATGACTCGCCGTTTGAATGGTTTATTGTCAGCAATCGAAAAAATGGAGCGTTCTATCAAGCGCGACCATGATGATTTAGCTTTTCAAGAACGTAAAATTGCTCGTACTGATGGGCAACTAGAAGCGCAGATTCGTCAGGCAAAAATCAAAATGATTCAAGAGCGGATCAATTCGAAAGAGGAAAAGCTAAAGGAGATGCGCACTACGCAAGCTGACTTGGAAAAGCGGATTGCAAGCCAAAAAGAAAAAGATGCGAAACGGGCAGAAAGAGAAAAAGTAAAAGCTGCTGAAACTGCTGCTGCTGAAAAAATTAAAGCTGAAATGGCTGCTGCTGCTGAAGCACGCAAAGAGAATGACGATAAATTAGAAAAAGCTGCCGAAGCAATGGGTGCAAAAGCAGCAGAGGAAGCAACCGATGTGACCGAGGAAACTAACTCTATCATGGAATCTATCGAGGATGCCCTCGAAGATGTGGTAGATACAGCTAAGGCGGTTGCTGAGGTAGTAAAAGAAAAGGTAGAAGAAGCAGTAGAGGTAATTAGCGAAAAAGTCGAAGAGGCGACTACTCCTGAAGATCCCTCGGCAGCAGATACAACTGCTGACATACAACAAGCAGTTGCTGACGCTGCTGTTATTGCTGCTACTGCTCCAATAGTCGTTGAAGCTGAAGTTGAGGTAGATGATCTAACTAAAGTGGAAGGTATTGGGCCAAAAATCGCTGAGGCATTAAATGGAGCAGGTATTCGCACATTCGCTGCCTTAGCATCACAAACACCTGAGCAAGTTAAAAACATCATCGTCGCTGCTAATAAAGTCTTCAAAAGCCGCAATCCACAAACTTGGCCTAAACAAGCAGCTATGGCAGCTAATGGTCAGTGGGATGAATTGAAAAAATGGCAGGATATATTAGACGGTGGTAATATACCCGCTAATGTTTCTGATGAAGAAGAATAGAATTAACGAATAACTGATAACGAGTAAGGAGGAACTTCTGTTATAGCTCGTTCTTACTTATCATAAGATAATCAAAAAGCGTTTGGACGAAAGTTCAAGCGCTTTTTTAGTATAAAAAATGATCAATAGAAAAATTAGAAATATCGTTGAACGATATTTTCTTAAAGTGAGTTAAATCAGTACAGTGGGCAACATTTACACTACCTTTGCCCAATATTTACACGATTTTTAAACTATATTTTAATTTGCAGAAAGGAATAGTAATTAAATCTACGGGAAGTTGGTATCAAGTGAAATTGGAGGATGGAGACATTATCAAATGTCGCATCGTAGGTAAGTTTCGTTTGGATGGTTTAAAAGTAACAAATCCAGTGGCTGTGGGCGATGAAGTTGAAGTCGAAATTGATCATTCACAGGACGAAATAACGGCTACGATTCGTAGGATTTTGCCTAGGCGTAATTATGTAGTACGCCAATCGCCACGTAAGAAACACTCCGTACATTTATTAGCCAGTAATGTCGATCAAGCCGTATTAATTATTACCATTGTTCAACCGATGTTGAAACAAGGCTTTATTGATCGCTTTTTATTGATGACCGAGCCGTATAATATTCCCACGATTATTGTTTTTAATAAAGCTGATTTATACGAAGAAGGTGATTTAAATGTCTTCCATTACTTAAAAGAAATTTATGAAGCTATTGGATATACCGTCTTACTCGTATCAGCAATAGAAGGCACAGGAACAGAAGAATTGAAAGAACTACTTCTCGATAAGGTTAGCTTAATTGGTGGACAATCAGGAGTAGGTAAATCAACTTTAGTCAATAGTATCGAAGTGGGTTTAGAATTACGCACGCAGGAAATTTCAGAATATTCTGGTAAAGGAACACACACCACCACCTTTGCAGAAATGCATCCTATCCAACCATCGGGTTCCATTATTGATACGCCTGGTATCAAAACCCTTGCCTTTAATAACCTCAAACCACAACAGGTAGCTCACAACTTTCGTGAAATTTTCGAATATTCTGAGGGCTGTAAATTTGGCGATTGTATGCACCGCAATGAACCTAAGTGTGCGGTGAAATCTGCCGTAGAAGAAGAAGAAATTAGTGAATTACGCTATATGAATTATTTAACGCTATTGCAAGAGGTAGAAGAACAAAACTATTGGGAAAGACATGATATGTAACTTGGCTGTGAGTTGGGTTGAATAATGCGCTAAAATTCGGCTTAAACTTATCAAATTCAAATTTGTTTAATCTTTGATTAAGTTTTACTAGTCGAAACGACTTGGATAAAAGGTTGGAACGACTTAACTTTGAGAAGCGGTCGAGTTTAGTGATAGCTTATTATTTGTTTACGTTAAGCAGATAAACAATTAGACAGTTCAGCAATTAAACTCCTAGTAAACTACAGATAAAAACAGCGTCAGGATGGTAACTTCAATTTGGGAAGATTTAAAACGGAATTTTAGCTATGGCAATATGGTTACGCAGTTGGTGATCATCAACGTAGCGGTTTATGCTGTAGTAAATCTTTTGTGGGTTATTTTAAGGATTAGTAGCGGATGGGAAACTCCTGAATTATACCGCGAAATTCTTAATTTCTTTATGATCTCGTCTGATTGGTTACACAATTTGACGCATCCGTGGACGGTTTTTACCTATATGTTTTTGCATGAAGGATTTTGGCATATCCTCTGGAATATGCTTTTTCTTTATTGGTTTGGACGCATTGTTGGTGATTTTATTGGAGACCGGCGGATCTTACCACTTTACTTGTTGGGTGGTTTGTTTGGTGCAGCGGTTTACTTTGTTTCTATTAATATCTTTCCCTACGCACAAGGAGGAGAGCACTATGCGCTGGGTGCATCTGCCGCAGTTATGGCGATTGTTGTTGCAGCGGGTACAATTGCCCCCGAATATATCATACGTTTACTTTTTTTAGGTGATGTCAAATTGAAATATATCGTCTTAGTTTTAGTCGCAATTGATGTAGTAGGAGTGGCAGGCGATATAAATACTGGAGGGCATTTTGCGCATTTAGGTGGTGCTTTTTTTGGCTGGTTCTTCGTTGCTCAGTTACGAGAGGGGAATGATTGGTCAATACCGGTTAACCGTCTTATAGACCGAGTAACGACCTTTTTCCGCTCGTTAGGGGAAAGTGATCAGAGTAATACCCGTCAGCGAAAATCGCGCCCTGGTCCGCGGATGGCTTATAAAAATACTTCTGAAAAGCAGCAGAAGCGTCGTTCTGATGGACGTTCTCGTACCCCTAAAGGAAATGCGGCTTCTGATCAGGAAGATTTGTCGCATCAAGAAAAATTAGATGCGATTCTAGATAAGATCAAACGTTCCGGTTACGATAGTTTATCTGGAGAAGAGAAGCAGTTTTTATTCAATGCGAGTAATAAGGATTGAGCAGAGACTAGTCTAATAGTTATCCGTTATCAGAGCGCAGTAACTAATCTCTGGTAACGGATAACTAAATTCTAGTGAACTTCTATTCTTTTTTATTTCATTTCTATACTTCCCTATTATCACCTTTTCCTTCCTAATCTCTTTTCTCTACTATTCTTTCATCCTGTCAACGCTCATCCAACTCGCGTTCTGGCTTTTCCTTTTTGCTCGTCTTGCCTTTTTTAAGGAAAAGAAGATCCGTAATAAAAAACAGCATTCGCTCTCCATTATCATCGCAGCTCGTAACGAAGCATCAAATATTAAAAAAAATATAATCCGTATTCTAAAACAAAGCTACCGTTCCGTAGAAACTATAGTGGTTAACCACAATTCTAGCGATGAAAGTGAAACTATTTTATACGGGTTTCAAGAAAAATTCCCTACCTTTCGCATTATAAATTATTATAATATAAATTCGGGCAAAAAAAATGCTTTGTCTGCCGGGATCAGAGCCGCTCGAAATCCGATTTTATTACTAACTGACGCAGATTGTCAACCCGCTAGCGCGCAGTGGGCGCACGATATGCAACAGTTGATAGACGATAAAATCGAAATTGTTTTAGGCTACGGCCCTTATTATTTTTATCCTGGTCTTTTGAATAGACTGGTACGTTATGAAACCGCACTAACTGCCTTACAGTATTTTTCTTACGCCTTGGCAGGTATCCCATATATGGGGGTTGGTCGGAATTTAATGTACAAACAGTCGCTTTTTTTTAAAACTGACGGATTTATAAACCATGAACATATTGCTTCAGGCGATGATGACCTATTCATCAACGCGGTAGCTAGGAACGACAATGTAGCGATCTGCTTACGACCTTCTACTTTTGTCTATTCCGAACCTGAACGTACTTGGCGCGATTGGTATCGCCAGAAGAGCCGCCATCTTACGACAGGTACACACTACCGCCCGCTTCATCAATTGCTTCTCGGTCTATTTTCACTGAGCCATTTTTTCCATTACTTCTTAGGACTACTATTGCTGGTCATTGCACCACAATATACAGTCACAATTATTTTATTCTATTGTGTTCGGCTGCTGACCATTTGGTCACTCTGGAAACGGATTCTACAACGCTTGCACGAGCCTAATTTATGGCTATGGATACCGTTTTTGGATGCACTTTGGCTGCTGTACTACGTCATTTTTACACCTGTTTTATTTAAAAGAAACACTAAAAACACATCATGGAAGTAATGTCCTCCGCAAGAAAGAAAGAAATTGATTATGCCCTAGTTTGTCGCGCTATCGCAGGCGATCAGCAAGCCTATCAAACTCTTATGAACCGCTACCGAAATGCTGTTTTTCATCTCATGTACAAAAAATTAAACAATCGGGAAGATGCCGATGATTTGACACAGGAAGCATTTAGTAAAGCATTTAACAAATTACATACTTATACGCCGACCTACGCTTTTAGTACTTGGTTATTTAAAATTGCGAATAACAACTGTATTGATCACATTCGTCGTAAAAAGATTCGTACCTGTTCGATTGACGAGCCGATTCAAGGCGATAGCAAAAAAGATTACTCTGACCACATTCGGGCAGATATATTGAATCCTGAACAAGTAGTGATGCATGGTCAAAAAATTGAAATGGTTCGACGTATGATCGGCGAGTTAAGTTTCAAATATCGATTGATGATTGAAATGCGATTCTTTGAAGAAATGAGCTACGAAGAAATTGCTACCGAACTTAGTATTCCACTTGGTACAGTTAAGGCACAGTTATTCCGCGCTAAAGAAATGATGCGTGATTTGCTACAAAAACCTGGGCCGAGTGCTTACTTGGAATCTACCAAGGTGAGAAAGAAAAAGAAGAAGAAAGTCGTGAAAAAGAAAAGTATGCGCGCGGCAGTAGCTGCATAATTAGATAGCATCAGTTATCAGAGGTAAGTTACTAAAGCAATTGGTATCTAGTCTCTGATAACTGGTCGCTTTTTCTCTAAAACGCCCATTCCAAATAACGCAAAATCATATTTTACTGGATCTTGGGAATCAAACTGCCGTAGGTTATCGGTGAGTTCCAATACTGTTTTCCAGTCCGTTTGTTTTCTTTCTATTAGACCTAATCGACGACCTACTCGATCTACGTGTACGTCCAGTGGCATTAGCAATTGGGCAGGATTAATATTTTGCCATAAGCCAAAATCTACTCCTCTATCATCCTGCCGCACCATCCACCGCAGAAACATATTTAGTCGTTTGCAAGTTGATTTGCGAACTGGAGTTGCAATATGCTTACGCGTACGCCGTGG
>JBGCES010000286.1:0-16795 GCA_045106545.1 Saprospiraceae bacterium | reverse complement strand
CACGATATTTATCAGACGCATATTTTGACCGATAATGAATTGGATGGTTTTAATGAATTGGGATCGATTTGGCAGTCAACGGATGCGGGTGAAAATTGGACCTTGATTCAGGAATTTGAGCAGCTTTCTATTTTACAAACTGCGATTGATCCCACCAATCCTGAAACTATGTATTTCGTTGCTGCCCATTCGCAAAACGGCGGTATTTATAAAACGACCAATCTTTCTGCTGGCGCAAATGCAAATTGGGAAAAGTTAGCTGCGCCACCTGCCACCGCAGGTCGAGGATTGAGTCTTGAAATATTAAACGATGGAACTTTAGTCGCTACCTTTGGTGGCGGACAGACCAACGGCGGACTTTTTACGCCCACTTCAGGCGTATTCACTAGTACCGATGGCGGACAAAATTGGGAAGATCGCTCAGCGGATGCAATGAAATATTATACGAAACATCTGACTGTCGATCCACATGATGCTTCCCAAAATACGTGGTACGCAGGCGTGTTTGATGGCTACCCTGAAGAACATCCGTCGGTAGGCGTAGGTGGATTGTATCGCACCCAAAATCGAGGTGAATCATGGGTAGCGTTAGGCGATTTTTATCGAGTAGAATCAGTGACGATTCATCCTGAAAATCCAGCGGTGATGTACGTCTGTACGGAATCGGAAGGATTGTGGTACACAGATGATTTGAACGCAGCACAACCGACTTTTCGACTATTGACGAGCTATCTTTATCATCACCCATTACGGGTGATTTTTAATCCGTTCAATGCCGCTGAAGTTTGGGTGAGTAGTTTTGGAAATGGATTAAGACGTGGTGATTTGAGTACGTCCACAGCAGAAATTCCGATTGTAGAAATCGTAGTAAACGCTTATCCGAATCCAAGTCGTTCAGTTATTCAATTTGATTTATCGATAGCAGAATGGAAAACACAGGATTTAACCTTTGAATTATTTGATAGCAAAGGTAATTTGCGAATTACGCGCAGTATAGATTCTGAGCAATTCACTATTACACGAGCCGATTTAAATGCAGGCATGTACCATTTTCAGATTAGCAATACGCAGCAGCGATTGGCGATGGGACGAGTCGTTTTTCAATAAAATAGAGAAATAAAATATAACACGACACTTGCATGAAAAACTAGCGTAAAAAATGTAAAACGAAGTATTGGAGAGACTTTTTTTAACGTTTGTGACGTTCTAAGGGTGACAATTACCTCAATTGTTTATTAAAAACTAGAATCCTTATTTTACCAAAGCAATGTGTCTGTAACCCTCAGGCATAATGCCAAAAAACCTATTCTCTCCATGAAAACCTTAGTTCAGGAGGCGATCTTTCTACATCGGAAAGACTTCGCCCACAAAGTGTTGTTTGCAGACATTCTTTACCTCGTAGCAGACAATAGCACTACTACTGTCTTCACTGCCCAACAGGGCAAATTTTCTGTTTCTGTTAATCTAAAAACGTTTTTAGCGCAAGTTCATTCCCCAACACTGGTGCGGGTGCATCGTTCGTATGCTGTTAATTTAAATCAGGTAACGGGTATCGATAAGCGCATGCTTTACATTCAGGAAAAGCTAATTCCGGTCAGTCAAAGTTATCATGCGCAGTTAAAAGGCGCGTTTTTTATGATTAAAACGAAGTAACTACCTAGTGAAGACCATTGGACAGTGGGCAGCATTTCACACAAAATGCTGCCCTTTTTATTTGGAATAGATTACTGTTGAAGTGCATTCACAAGAAAAAAAATAGCACCCACAAGAATTTTTATTGCCTCTACATATCTTTCCGTCATTGGCGTACTGTTGAGCGTAGATTTGTGGCATAGTTAATTGATAATCAATTGATTATAAATTAAAAATCAGTTACTGCTGATTAAAAATAACCACATTTTTTTACCTTAAAAACAGCGTCGATATGAAAACGACCAATCAACCAACGGCTGCTAAAGTCGATTTGAAGAAATTCGCCAATGTAACGCTAACTGCGAAGCAAACCTCAATGATCAAAGGGGGAACAGGAGATTCTAATCCACCAACTACTGCAATTGTTGACGATTTTGTCAATGGTTAATGCCCTACACGGAGTTAGTGATTTCTATCGGAATCACTGACTCTTTTGTTTAGGTTAGTTTTTTTATAAACCAATTTTTACCAGCTAAATTCTTTTCTTGCATTATCTTTTTTAATAGCATTTGTTTTGCAGCTTTATCAAGTAAGTTGGTCTTTCTTAACGCTTTAATGTAATTAATAGCATTATGATAGCTATCAATACGATCTGAATGTGACTTTTTGCCATCATTTTGTGATTTTAGCCATTGACGAAATGCATGAATATGCTTATCCAATAATTGATCTTCTTCAGACTCAGTAAATATCAATTCATAACATGCTTTTATCAACGTCCAGCGTATGAGTAGCCCTAGCCCAAAATTTCGTGTTAGTTTTTCTTTTTGATAAAGTTTATAAATAGTATGGTATGCTATAATGTGATTGCCCTTTGCTGTATCTACTCTAGAATCAATCAGTTTTAGTGCAAGACTTTTCGTTTCTTTCTTTAAAAATCTACGGGTTGTACGAACAAAATCTTCAGTCCATGACAAAGGGCGAACACGCAGCCCAGCAATAGCAATATTGAGAAATATACTCAGTTTAATACCTTGATTCTTATAGTCGATTAAATCTTTTTCGTAACGCATGCAAGATGTCTTACTTGCCAGTTGTTCGTATTCAAGTCCATCGGCAGAGGTAACAGCCAGCAGATTACACCGGTTATAAAATATACCAATTATATCGTCCGCTTCTTTTCTTCTTAAGTTTGTAATATGTTGAGAAAATTCTGTTAGAAAATCTTTATCCGAACTAATGGTATCGGCTTCTTTCCTAAGTAATTTAGTTAGCTGTTGGTAAAAATAGCTACTACTATATTTTATGAAAGAGGTGTTTAATATGTGCTCTAAGGAGATTAAAGAAAGTTGGGGATCAATTGATAATCCAAGATTATTCAGATTTACAATCTCACACCAACGTTTAATTGTCTTTGCTAAAAATAATTGATGTTCATATTTAATTAACTCGGTAAGAACTTCGCTTTTACGTTGAGAGTTATTTAGTAAAGAGTGTCTATTTACTATGTTATATAGTTGATTGAGTTGATCATAATATTTAATATCATGGGCTGCATTTTTTTTTAGAGCTTCTTCAATTCTATCTGCACGAGCTAGAAACATAGAAAAAAGAGAAGGGCGACGTTGAATCGCTAATAAATCCTCCAATTGAATCTCTACTTCATCCTGATTTTCATTTTTATAGCTGTGGCGATAGAAGTCTAATAAAAATTCATAGAGATATTGCTTATAATCACTAACGGACTTAGCTCGTTGAGTGAATGGCGTATTTGGTTTAGCAACTATATTATGTAATGCTTCATAATCAAGTGAATCACCTTCCTTCGAATTCTTTAGAAAGTTTAAAATCGCAGTTGTAAATTCATATAGTTTCGGCTTGGTATTATTTCTAGATAATAGTGTTGAGCTTAGCTCATTTTTTTCTTTTTGACTTAATGCATTTAAAAGTAAGAAAATTTTTTCTTCAAGTGGTTTATTTCTCTTTTTCATATAAGTACTTAATAGTTAGGCGTTTATAAAGTGTAAAACATCTTATTGTATTTCTCTTTTTCGGATTTTTGAAATAAACCCTGAGCGAACTATTTTTAATATGTTATAATCTTGAATTATCAATATGCTTCGATAATGATTAATATTATCTTCTGTGTATAATCACTTCATCCTCTCCCACCTATCAATCAAATGTCTGCCTGCTCAGAGGCATTAGTCTGTAGTTCACACCTATTTTCACAGACTAGCAGCGATCAACCTTGTATCACTACAGCGAACCAAATGAATCATCCTGTTAGATTCTAATTGCCATTTGAGGACAGTTCTAAAAAACTGAATAACCCTAAAATTCCAGATGAAAACTTTTTACTTGTCTTCTATAACGAGATATTTCTTGTTGCTGTTCATCGAATTTCCATCCGTTTTTACCTAAAAGTGAAATGAATTTACCAACAATTATGTAAATTAGAGGGTTCTTATTAACGTAAATTCGACTTTAAGTTGAATGAGTTAAAAATGATTCTACAATTTGCCACAACAAACATTAGGGTCATTTCATCAGTTAAAAATCAAAAAATGACCGAACGCAAATATAGCAGCCCTTTTAATTCATTGACCAGTGTAATTATTCTTGCCCTATTTTTTATTGGACTCTTTTATATTGCGCGTGCTGCGTTTTGGATATTGTCCATGATTGCGCCTGTTTTAATTATTGCGACATTAATCATTGATCACACTGTTATCACCAATTATGGAAAGTGGATTATTTCTTTATTGAAAAAAAATCCGCTCATGGGAATTGGTGCTATTCTTTTGACAATTTTTGGATTGCCTGTCGTATCAGGTTTCCTTTTTGCGAAAGCACTAGTAAAGAAAAAATTCAAAAAGGTACGTGAACAAATGGAACAGCAAGCAAATGGCGGTACGCGAAGTGGTGAATTTATCGAATTTGAAGATGTAGAATTTGAAGAAGAGCCACCCGTTATGTTAGAATTGCCTGAACTGAAAAAACGTAAAGAACCTATTCGCCAGCAACGAAACGAGTATGATGACTTGTTTGAATAATAGAATTATTAGTAATCAGCAACTAGTTATCACATGTAACTTAGTCACGGGGTATTATTAACTAATCACCTCTGGCGAGGGCTAATCGGAACACAAAACTCCGATTAGCCCTTTTTTATTAGAAAAAGTACCCTACTATACGCTACTCATTACTCCTTATCCGTTAAGCTGTTACAACTTCCTCGTTACTTTTCTTACTTTTGCACCTCTTTTCAAAAATGTACGTTTTTTGAATTTGAACGACATTTTATTGAACGTCAGTGAGTATGATGTGTATCAGCTAATATTCAATACGTACGTTCAGTTATTTTTATAAAAAATATGGTTGCAAGTCTGACCTCTGACAGCGAAGCGGTCTGACCTCTGACCTCTGACTTCTTATCTATGAATTCCTTTAAAAAGCTAAATACGATAGCGGGCTGGGTAGTATTCAGTATTGCGTTTATCGTTTATTTTATGACCGTGGAGCGCACGGGTAGTTTGTGGGATTGTGGTGAATTTATCACGGGAGCTTACAAATTAGAGGTCGTTCACCCACCAGGGGCGGCGTTATTTATGATTATCGGTCGGATGTTTACCTTCGTTGCAGAGATTTTATCTGACAACCCCGAAGATATTGCCTTTTCGGTCAACTTACTTTCTGGCGTATGTACTGCCTTCGCGGCAACTTTTGTTTGTTGGGTGGCGGGTATTTTAACTAAAATTTCCTTTGTTGGACGTGAGGTGAAGTTAGAAGACAGTCGCGCTATGGTGGCAGCTGGAGCTGGTTTGATTGCTGGTTTGACTACTGCTTTTGCAACTTCTATTTGGTTCTCAGCAGTAGAGGGCGAGGTGTATGCAATGTCCACATTCTTTACCGCATTGGTATTGTGGGCAGTGATTAAATGGTATAATCTACCTGATAATAGCGATTCCGATCGCTGGTTAGTTT
Source organism: Saprospiraceae bacterium (assembly GCA_045106545.1). GTDB lineage: Bacteria > Bacteroidota > Bacteroidia > Chitinophagales > Saprospiraceae > JBGCES01. The sequence goes on along the minus strand of JBGCES010000286.1, from coordinate 11,176 downwards.
TTGGTGTATTTGCGGCAGGTTTATCGATTGGGGTTCACTTATTAAGTTTGTTGACTTTCCCAGCCTTAGCGTTGTTTTTCTATTTTAAAAAATATGAAAATCATTCTCTACTGGGGATGTTGGGAGCAGCAGTTGCTGGAGTAGCCTATATTGCATTTATTCAATTTTTCATTATTACAGGGATTCCAAAACTGTGGTCTTCGCTGGAATTATTGATGGTTAACTCTTTTGGTTTACCTTTCCATACGGGTATTTATCCGCTGATTTTAATTCTAGGAGCTATCTTGTTTTTTGGGTTACGCTTTGCGCATCAAAGACAAAATGCCTTATTGCAGAAATTCATTATTGCCTCTTATATGGTGGTTATTGGTTTCTCGACAATTGGAGTAGTAGTGATTCGTGCAAATGCGAATACGCCCATTAATATGAATAATCCGAGCGATCCAATGCGGTTGATTCCTTATTTGAATCGCGAACAATATGGTGAACGTGCATTACTACATGGACCAAACTTTGATGGTGAAATTCGCGGTACAGAAACGGAAGATCGTTATGGAAGATTGGGCGATCAATACGAAATTGTTGACCAAAAAGTATCTTACGTTTTCAATGATCGGGATAAGATTCTTTTCCCACGAATGGGAGATTATTCTGAAGCACGTAAGGCACAATACAAACGTTGGATGGGCTTAGATCCTGCGAAACCACTACCTGCTGGTCGCCCAAATATGGGGGATAACCTCGGGTTTATGTTCAATTACCAACTAGGTTGGATGTACTGGCGTTATTTCTTCTGGAACTTTGCGGGACGACAAAATGGCGATCAAGGATATTACAGTTGGGACAAGAGTAGTGGACACTGGTTATCAGGTATTGAGCCACTAGACGAAGTGCGCTTATACAATATGGATGAACTTCCAGAATCGAAAAAGAAAAATGCGGCGCGGAATACTTACTATATGCTACCATTAATATTTGGTATCCTTGGCTTGATTTTCCATTTCCGTCGCCGACCTAATGATGCAATTGGGCTTTTAGCCTTATTCATTATTACTGGAATCGGGATTATTATATATTCTAATCAGCCGCCGAATGAACCGAGGGAGCGCGATTACGTTTTGGTCGGGTCGTTCTTTACGTTTGCGATTTGGGTCGGAATGGGCGCGGCAGCACTCTTCGAATTGCTGCGCGAACGAGCCAAACTAGATGGAAAGGTAGCGGCAATCGGAGCGGTCGGATTAGTATTACTGGCTCCGATAATTATGGGTTTCCAGAACTACGATGTCAATGACCGATCTGGACATACGGGCGCACGCGATTACGCGAGTAACTTTTTGGAAAGTTGCGAACCGAATTCTATTATTTTCACTTACGGTGATAACGATACTTACCCATTGTGGTACGCACAAGAAGTCGAAGGCATTCGGACAGATGTGCGGGTAGTGAACTTGAGTTTGATTGCAGTAGATTGGTATATCGATCAGTTGCGTCGTAAAGTGAATGACTCGCCACCGATTAAGTTATCTATTTCGCGCGAAGCATATCGCGGAAGCAACCGAAATCTAGTTCCTTATCGTGGTAATAATCAGGATCGTCGGGTAAGCGTCAATGAATTTTTGAAATTTGTCGGCGAAGATCATCCTTTCCAAATGCAAGGACGGACGATTAAGAGTTATATGCCTACTAAGCAAGTTTACATCCCCGTCAATAAGCAATTATTCTTGCAAAATGGAACAGTGAGTCAAGCTGATACAGGTAAGATCGTTTCTCAGATTCCGATTAATATTTCGGGTAACTACATGATTAAGGATGATTTGGCAATTATGGATGTGATCGCGTCTAATATTAATGATCGTCCGATCTATTTCGCGGTGACTTGTCAACCTTCTAAATTGATGGGTTTACAAGATTATACTGAATTAGAAGGTTTAGGCTTGCGTATTATTCCAGTGAAATCTCAATCTGATCCACAATACTTAATTATGGGTAGCGGTCGGGTAGATACGGATGCGGTTTATGAAAATGTGATGAATAAATTCCGCTGGGGCAATTTTGATAAAGAAGAATTATTTGTCGATCGTTCTTACTTGCCAAGTATTCAGAGTCACCGTATTATCATGTTGCGGACAGCACGGGCATTACAAGCTAAGGGTGAAGATCAGAAAGCCGTTGATTTAGCAAAAAAATACTTGGAATCGTTTCCGCACATGAATTTCCCTTACGATTATAATACGATGTATTTTATCAACATCTTAATCGAAGGCGGTGCGCTTGATTATGTTAAACCGCACATGGAAACGTTGGCAATAGAATTAGCGGACAACTTAGCCTTTTACGAATCACTCGATCCAGAAACGATTGAAACGAGTTTCCGTCAAGATTACGGCTTGGCTTATCGCACGCAGCAAGATTTGATGCGTTCTGTCAATCGAGTAAACGATGGCGAACTGAAAAAGAAACTAGAAGACCTTTTTGCACCTTATCAATTAGAAGGTTTGCAAGGGCGCAATTAGAAAAGTAGGGTAATGTTGTTCAAAAGTAGTTCAATGGTGGTGTAAAAGTTGTACGCAGGAGTTTACAACTTTTGAACAACATTTATTACAACTTTTAAACAACTATTGCACTACATTTAAAAGTATGAAATTTAAAACTATGCCGAGGGCAGCTATTCACCAGAGTAGCTGCCCTTTTTAGTTTTGCACAAAAAATGGATGTAACTGTGGAAAAATTAATGGATAATCCTAAATATTTCTCTCCACTGCCTTTTAAATCTTTTTACCTTTGCGCCGAAATAATTAGTGAATAGTAACTGGTTACAAGGTCGCATTTGTACAGACGTTATACTATAACGTCTCTACTAGTCACTGATCTCTACTCAAAACAAACATACACAACCTGCCATGACACTTCTGCGTGCGCACAAAACATTTCACTACAACAATAAGTCTAAAACTATGGCTGAAGTAAAAATATTTTCGGGCAGACAAACCCGTTTCCTTGCTGACAGTATTGCCGATTATTACGGACAGGATTTAGGCGATATACATGTCGCTACCTTTAGCGACGGCGAAATGCAACCAGTAATTAACGAATCTGTCCGTGGCGGGTTCGTTTTTTTTATTCAATCTACCTTTGGCGCAGCCGAAGGCATGATGGAATTATTGTTGTCGATTGACGCAGCAAAACGCGCTTCGGCGGGTTATATCACTGCCGTAATGCCTTATTTTGGTTATGCGCGTCAGGATCGAAAAGATAAACCACGTGTGCCGATTTCTGCAAAATTAGTAGCTAATTTAATTGAAGCTGCTGGCGCAGATCGCATTATGACGATGGACTTACACGCCGATCAGATTCAGGGATTCTTTGATATTCCCGTGGATCACTTGAAGAGTGAAGCGGTTTATATTCCTTACTTGCAAAATCAAAATTTGGATAATGTCATTTTTGCTTCGCCTGACGTAGGTGGTGTGAAACGTGCGCGGACGTATGCGAAGCACTTTGAAAAACGCTTAGTGATTTGTGATAAATATCGCAAACGTGCTAACGAAGTAGCGGGTATGACCGTCATCGGTGATGTCCAAGGTGCAGATGTGATTTTAGTCGATGATTTGGTCGATACCGCAGGAACATTGACCCGCGCGGCAGATACGATTATGGAAAAAGGTGCGAAGAGCGTCCGCGCACTTTGTACGCATCCCGTCCTTTCAGGCAAGGCGTATGCGAATATTGAAAAATCGAAATTGGCGGAATTAATCGTTTGTGATACGATTCCTTTAAAAGGGAAATCTAAGAAAATTAAGGTATTAAATACGGCAAAATTGTTTGCGCGCGCGATTCGGAATACGCATGAACATCGGTCGATTTCGGCGTTGTTTGTGGAGGGGTAGGTTTTGCAGTTGGGATTTTTTAGTTGGTAGTCGCAGCAAGTGATCGACTGACTAAACTAATATAAAAAGGGTTAGTAGGAGATGATTTCTACTAACCTTTTTATATGTCTGTAGGAATTTAAACTCGTCGGCTGTCCGCCTATCCCGCCTTTTTCACAAACTATTTCCTGCCTCCCTTCGTTTCTTATTTGTATCTTTCATAGTAAACAGGTAGTTTGGTAGTTACGAAACCTATGGTGAAACAACTTCCAAACCACCTTCGAACAACCCCGTAATACTACGGGACAGGCTATTCAAACCATTATTACAGCTATGCGAGCCAATCTATTCCGCCTTTCTTTATTGTTATTTTTGAGTTGTTGTACTTGGTCATCTCTCTGGGCAACCCACAATCGAGCAGGAGAAATTACCGTAGAACAGATCGGCGATTGTAATGATTTGACCATTCGGGCGACGATTACAACCTACACGCAAGAGAGTAGTATCAATGCTGACCGTGATTCGTTGACGTTGTGCTGGGGAGACGGGACGTGCGAAGTAGTGCAACGGAGTAATGGATTGAATAATACTGGACAGTCATTAGGTAACGACATCAAGAAAAACATCTACGTTTCTACGCATAGTTATCCCGGACGTGGAACATATAAGATTTCGATGACTGACCCCAATCGTAACGCAGGTATTATCAACGTCAATTTTCCCAATTCAGAAACTGTAGAGTTTCACTTAGAAACGGTTTATACTTTTCTGAATCCACAATTTCAAGGTTGTAATAGTACGCCAACCTTACTCCAGCCGCCTATCGATATTGGCTGTGTCGGTCAACCTTTCATCCATAATCCGAATGCTTTTGATCCTGATGGAGATAGCCTTTCGTATCATTTTATTACGCCTTTGCGAGGTGTGAATACACCCGTAGAACGCTACCGTTTTCCGAATACAATTGGTAATGGACCAAATCAAGCATTGGTTATTGACGAAGTAACGGGTGACATTCGCTGGGAGAATCCACAAGAGCCAGGGGAGTACAACTTGGCTATGATTATTGTAGAACACCGTAACGGGATTCCGATTGATACGATGATTCGTGATATGCAAATTACGGTAGAAGATTGCGATAATCTACCACCCGAAATTGAATTGCCATTTGAAGAAATTTGTGTAATCGCGGGCGAATTAATTGATTTTGAAGCGATAGCGACACCACCTGCAAGTGAGCCAGATCAGCTAGTTGAACTGACCGCACGCGGCGGACCATTTGCAGTAGAGATTAGCCCCGCTGAATTTATTGTTCCCGACGGTTTCAATCCGCAACCCGTCACGGGACGCTTTAGGTGGCAGACGCGCTGTGAGCATATTTCCGATCAGTTTTATTCAGTCGTATTTCGTGCGGTCGATAATTTTTTAGGTGATACCACAGGTTTAGCAACACTAAGAACAATACGCATAAAAGTAGTAGGACCACCGCCAGAAGACGTGCAAGCTGAGGCAGGATCAGGTGAAGTAACGGTGACTTGGGAGAGTCCATATAGTTGTGAAATAACGGAGGATGATTCATTTCAAGGCTTTTCGATTTGGCGGCGGGAGAGTAGTAATCAGTTTCCGATTGATACTTGTACGCCCGGTTTGGAAGGTAAAGGCTATACGCGATTGGCGTTTAATCTAAATGAATTAAATGCAGACGATCGTTATACTTATTTGGATCGAAGCGTAGAACGCGGACGTACTTATTGTTACCGTATTTTAGGTGAATTTGCTCAGATTTCTCCCAATGGAAATTATTTATATAATCGAGTACAAAGTCTGCCTTCTAATGAAATTTGTGTTCAACTGAGTCGTGATGTGCCTTTATTAACCAATGTTTCGGTTAATGAAACGGATGAAAATAATGGAGCAATCGAAGTGCGTTGGTCTAAACCCAAAGCGGAAGATCTAGATACGCTGATGAATCCAGGGCCTTATCGCTATCGCTTACTGCGAGGGAGTGGGTTGAATGCTACTGACTTACAGCCTATAGCAGGTGCGGATTTTAGTGTTAATTCTTTTGCTGCCGCTAATGATACGTTCTTTGTAGATCAAGGGCTGAACACAGTCGCACGCGGATATACCTATCAAGTTGAATTTTATGTCAATAATGAATCTGAACCACTAGGCTCTACGCGTTTAGGAACTTCTATTTTTCTGACGGCTGCGCCCACCGATGAACAAGTTGATTTAAGTTGGGAAGAAACTGTCCCGTGGGATAATTTGCAATATGTTGTTTATGAGCTAGATGAAGGAATGAATGAATTTGTGGTATTAGATACCGTCATTGAATCTACCTTTATGCATCAAAATCTGGAAAATGGAGTGGAATATTGTTACCTTATTGAAAGTATTGGTTCTTACGGTGTAAATGATATTGTGAATCCGATTGTGAATTTTTCACAGGAAGTTTGTACTATACCGATAGATAATATCGCTCCCTGTGAGCCAGAACTGACAGTAAGTAATATTTGTGATGATGCAGAAGACTTTACGCCCGAAGAAGAGTTTGAAAACACATTAAATTGGAGCGATCCACGTGAAATATGCCCTGAATTGTCGGAAGATCTAGCGGGTTACAATATTTACTACGCACCTTCGGATAGTACTGAATTTAGTTTATTGGAACGCATTGATTCGCCTGATTTACTAACATATATCGATCAGCCTGATCTAGGAATTGCGGGATGTTATGTCGTTACGGCGTTCGATTCTACGGGTAATGAAAGTGTATTTAGTAACGTAATTTGTGTAGATAATTGTCCTTCTTACGAGTTACCCAATGCTTTTACACCTAATGGTGATGGACAAAACGAATTATTCATTCCTTATCCTTTCCGTTTTATTGCTGAGGTTGAATTTCAGGTATTTAACCGTTGGGGCGCACTCGTTTTTGAAACCAGCGATCCAAATCTAAATTGGGATGGAAGAGACAACAATGGCAATCAACTAGCGGAAGGTGTTTACTTTTACGCTTGCCGAGTTTTTGAACGCCGAGTAGATGGCGTCATGCAAAATCCGGAAATCCTGAAAGGTTATATTGAATTGATTCGAGGTCAATAAAACATTAGTAAGCTGGTCACTTTAAGTGACCAGCTTACTAATATTTTAAAACACCATATTCCAACCCACTGCATCACCATTAAAACTTAGTCCACCGATAAATTGTCGCAGCCCTTCATTTCGACTCGCATGTGTAGCAAATACTACCCAGTCGAATAGAAATAGAAATGCGCCTTGCAGTATTAGCGATTTACCAAAACCACGTAGTCTTTCCTGATTTTTGAGCGAATTCTTACCGCGTTCTAATAAGTAAAAACCTGCCATCACGTAGCCTACATCTAAGCCTGCGTTGAACAATAAAACCTTTTGAATTTTATGCTGTTCTTGTACCGTTTGGAAAGCGTCATAGCTGGCTGGATCTCCTTTCGTTGCTGCGTATAAGCCTGCTGCGGCTAAACCTAGATTGACTACATTCCAATAGGCATTCATGCGATGGAAATACTGCGCTTCTGTTCCTTTGTTTTTACCTTGCAGTGTAGCACCGACTGCGATATTACCAACTGCCCATGCACCTAAAATAGTCATGGCAGTTTTATTGGTATTGAGTCGTTTTTGATTGTATAAAACGAGATCTGAAACTTGGGCAGAAAGGATTAAAGCTGCACAGGTAAAGGTAGAAAGTAGGAATATTTTTTTCATGATCGTTAAGCATTTTGATTTCAAACTACCTAACGGACGAATTGTTCATCATCAATGATAGCATGGATGAATGACAATAGGAATAAATTTAATTGACTATTCTATGCTGTTTTCTTTTTTAGCTCTCCTCGATTCCACAATAATTTTACCCACCAAATAGGATTGACTAATTGACGTCTTAAACTTAAATCGGTGTACATCTGCGTGATAATATGCGTCAATTTTTGATTATTGGCAATCCAATTCGCCAGCGTATTTGCTAACCAAGGATACTTTAACATTCGTTGCAGCTGATAAGACAATTTCATTTCTGAACCCAATACCCGTGCTACGCGTACATCGTAAGCTTTTAGATATTTAGCTGAAAAATTACTATCGGCAATACACTTCTCGGCGAGTTCGGCAGCGATAAAAGCACTATAAATACCATTGCCAATACCTTCACCAGTCAAAGGATCGATCAAATGCCCTGCGTCGCCAAGGAGTAAAAAGTTATCGCCTGAAATAGGGCGTTTTTTTGAACCTAACGGTAAGCCATAACCAGTGATTTTGCCTTCTAGTTCGGCATTCTTAAAGCGTTTACTCACTTCGGGATGTTCATTAATAATGTCGAGCATGCTTTTTTTAAGATTAAATTTGCGTTTACTAATATAATCTGTCCGCATACCTAATCCTACATTGGTTCGCCCGTTAGGTAACGGAAAAATCCAAAAATAACCTGGGGTAATATCTTTAATGAAGTGCAGTTCGATAAAATTATCCTTGTGCATACCCCCTACATTTTTATAGTAGGCGCGAACCGCACCTGCGTGGTGTGCATTGATTTTTTCTAAACCTGCGTGGTGGCGAGCAAATTTCGAATGTGCTCCATCGGCTACTAAAAGTAAATTACAAGTGACGGTCATCTTTCCGCCTTTTGCGGTTACTTGCCAACCATTTTCTACTTTTTCGTACCGATCAATCGCCGTGTTATCATAGAAATCAATATTATTCCTGCGACGTACTTCTTCTACCAAAAAGTTGTCAAAATCAATACGCTTTGCTACGTAACCTGGCGCTGACTCTGCTACTTTATCATACTGATTCTGAAATGGAACATTGAAAAATTTGTTGTTGGGCGCAACGAATTTGATGCCCCATACGCCGACTTGCATTTCTGCTTTAGCTTGAAACCGTTGCAAAATTTGGGGATCGAGCCGATTGAGCAAAGTTGTTACTTTACCACTAATCGCATCACCACATATTTTATCACGTGGGAAAGTAGCCTTATCAATCAAGACAGAAGGAATGCCAAGATAACTTAGCTTGAGCGCTGCCGCTGCACCAGCAGGACCCGCGCCAACGATACAAATTTTAGTCTGTAGCATGGTATGGAGTTTGGATTTTAAATAAGCTACGCCGAAATAATTAATTCGGCAATATGATAATTATTTCGCAGTTCCTAAGTTAATGGAGCTGATGAAGAAGAAAAGCAAAAATGCTAAAAATATTAAGGAAAAAAGTATTTGTAAGGTCAAACTTAACTTTCGCCAACATTTTTGCAAGTTCTCTAAAAAACGCCTATTTTTCAGATACATATCAAAATATCCGTTTGCCTTTATGAAAGAACTCGCACTTAAAAATCTTCGTAATTTCATTCCGCTCTTTCTCCTGAGTATGACGGTACATACCGAAGTACCTACTTTTCTACGACGCTATCCCGTATGGCAAGGGTTTTGGAAATATAACTGGGTATCCAAGTTTTTACTGGTAGTGGCAATGATACTCGGATTTAGTTCTCTTGGCAAGTTAACTAGTTGGTGGTCGGGTGCGGATACTTCTACTATGTTAGGTTTTGCGGGCAGTGTTACAGACTTAGCGCAAGATTTTGGGAGTACGGCTTACGGCTTACTTGCCGATGGCGGTATGAAATATGTAATTTTATTACTGGTAGAAGTATTGATTTTTCATGCGACTTATAAAACGCTGGACATTATTACAGAGGAAAAACATCCAGAACCAGCGCTAGACGATTTTATTAGAGCGGAGAGACGTATGTTTGAAATCGTAATTCGATCGTGGGTGTTAGAACTATTAGTGATGATTGCAGTAGGGGCTATTTTAGGAATTATTGGTTTAGACATTTTAGAAAACTCGATTCATATTTTAGTACAGTGCTACTTTCTTGGTCTGGCAGTGATTGATAATTATCATGAGCATCGTGGACGTACGATTCGTCAGAGCTATGCTATTACGCACCAAGTGATTGGTTTAGCGTTCGGCGTGGGATTAATTTTATACTTACTATTAATGATTCCGCTAGTCGGGGTGATTATCGGTCCGTTAGTCGCATCGGTCGCTGCCACACTAGCAATGAATGATGTAGAGCGAAATTGGGACTTAGACATCGTAATTCCTCCAAAAAAAGAAAAACGTAAAAGGAAAAAGCGAACCAAAGTGGCATAAACCTGTTTATAGATATGAAAAGCAATTACTAAAGTGAACATATAAACTCAATGGAACTGCTCTAAAATAGGGAATGGATGAAAAATTTCTAGTTAAGAAATAGATATTTTGGGCAATATATAATGACTTTCTTGCATTAGTATATTGGTTTTTGCATCTTTGCATATAATTGAGAGGCATTTTTAGTCTCAATTCCTATCATTTAAACCCACATCTTTTATTCTAGGAACCTCTACACACACTTTTTACGATTATAATCCAATCTTTTACGTTGTAAAAATTGTAGAAGCTTTTCACTCACGAAAGTGTTCCGAAGATCTCAAATAGTCATCTTTTACTGATTACCATTAGCGTAGTTGACGGATTAACTGATTAGTTAGACTGTCACAAAAATTACACTAATAACTAACTTATTAATTTGGAACGGTAATGCTTTGCAAAAAGTAGCACACTAATTGCAATAGCTAATTTACCTACCCTTATGCTGATAATTCAAAATCATAAGACATGAACAAATCCAATGCTATTACCTCCGTTATGAATACTAGCGTCGTGACCATCGCGCCGCAGACTAACTTATTTGAAGTAGAACAAATTTTCCGTCAATTTCCATACGATTTTATTCCAGTACAGCAACGTAATCGTTTGGTAGGCGCAATTGATCGCAATGATTTTGTACAATATCTTAATGATTTGAAAATGCAAGGAATGCAAAGTGGCGGTACACTAGCTGCGCGTTCTGTAGAAGCAATTGTTAACGATAATATCATCCAACTTTCTACAGAAAACACGATTCAAGATGCAATCGAAATTTTCGACACTGGATTGTATCGGGTGATTCCAATTTTAAATGCGCAGGATAAATTAGTTGGAATTCTTACTCAACAAGATCTGGCAGAACACGTCACAGATCAGGCACATTGGGCGTGTGCAAGTCGTGCTTAGGCATTGAAAGGATAGTGAGATAATTTAATCACTAATATTGCCTCTTTTCTCTATAAAGCGTCTTTCTTCGCGAGCCAGCAATAAAGCAAATTTATTTGGTGCTGCAATTTTTACATTCATCTCCTTTTGATGCTTGGGATGTCTAAATGTCAATTCTACTGCGGCTAGAAATA
>JBGCES010000285.1:0-4733 GCA_045106545.1 Saprospiraceae bacterium | reverse complement strand
ACGACTCAGCAGTCGTGTAATAGGCGTCGTTGGCAAAGTTCTCTAATAAGATCGTTTTAAAATGTGCTAGGTACATGCGTTTGTACGTCGAGACACTTAATAGCTTTTGAATCAATGGAAAATCTGCATCATTTTCATGTAGCAAATGATCCATTTGTTGTTTGCCTGTCGTTCCCATTAGTGGTGTGCCACCCGTATTAGCAAACCGACCAAAAGATTCATTTAAGTCCCAAATAATAGGTAAAAAACGTCCGCTGTCATCGCGATATAAGTAGTAGTTTTGTTTGAAACCACCGCTGTAACTATCCAAATTGACGAGTACATTATTGAACGCTAGCATCCATAAAGCGCGATCGACATCTAGTATATTTTCTACTGCATCCGTATGATTCGCTAATGTATCACAAAGGTCAATTAACGCTTGCCAACCTGCATCAGATTTCAATTCATAAGCAGCATAATAGTCCGTACTATCGGGACCTAGATAAACCAAATTAGGAAAATCTGTAGTCCCCTGACCTGCACCAGCGGGTGGGTTACATTTAACGAAAGTGTTCTTTTTTGAATAAAAACGGCTATTGACAAACTTCTTGGAGATGGATTCGCTATTAGAATATAAACCAATTAGTGTCCCATTTACATACACATTCGCGTAATTGGATAAAGGCGCGTCCATGTATTGACGTAAAATTTGGTAAGACAATACTTCTCTTAGAAAAGAAGGATCTTTCGCGACGTTGCTCAATTTTATATCCGTATAAGCCTCGTACTGTTGGTCTTTGTAAGTATCCAGTTCGATGTGAAATGGATTTTTGGTTTGATTCGATTGGTAGGTACTATTGCCTTTATATTTCACGCCGACGCTATCAAATACTTCGCCGTTGATCGCGACGCTTTGCGCTAAAATATAATCGCCCGAAGTGGCATAGGCATTATCTAAGAGTTGATCCCAATTGCTTGCTGCAAAAGTAATTTCGATGGTTTGAATTTCATCTAAGTCATAGAATTCCTGTGCGTTTGCAAAGGTGAAAGTAAATGTAAAAAGGGTAAAGATTAAATACTTCATTAGTTGTTTTTCGATGAATAAATGCGGACGAATCCGTTAAAAGGGTAGGGAGAGAATATTCCTACTTTCTAAAGACAAACCAAAGTGAAAAAGACCTACTTAATTATTTCGGCAATACTAAGAAGCTGTTTTAAAACCTCTGCTGGTCTGCAAACTTGTCTTTTTCGCCAGTACTTCGTTAAAAAATTAGTTGTATAAAAGGACTATACTTCTAATTTTTCGCCTTGCCCTGACAAAAAATACGGCGTTTTCGACTTCACCAGAAGTTTTAAAACAGCTTCTAAGGTATAAATCAGTAGCAGTAGCTTTCGCTGAACAGCTACGTAGCCTTTCATTTTAATTCGAGTCCGCTCAAAAACGCGTTGAAATAATTGTTTTTGGTTAGGGTCAAATCTTACGGCAGTCAATGCAGTCCCCGCCGAATATATTTATTACCTTTTTTAGAAATTCGCGGCTGCCCTTTTTTTTGTACCAAAATCTCGATGCTCAAGTGCTGTTCAGCCTCTAAGCACAGACTCTAAAATGGCGTTAACTAGCGCTCTATTTTCCGCTATACATTCGATTTGGTAAAAGCAAAGTTAAATTTTTGTGCAATTTGTTGTACAGACTAAGGAATCTCTAAAGGATTATATCCTTAATAATTATAAATTAGCTCGACTAAATTTATACAATTATGAGATTACTTTTACTCGTATTATTTAACGCTTATACACTTATTTATGCTCAAAATGTTGAGCTAGATAGTTTGCAAAATTTATTGAAGACGCATGAAGAAAAAGATACTACTCGTGTTGATCTATTAAATGCGATAGCTGGCATCGTGTACAAAACAGATTTAGAAAAAGGGATAAATTTAATCGAAAAAGCAAATACACTCGCAGATGAATTAAATTACCAGAGCGGTAAAGCAAAGAATTTAATTACATATGGATATTTAGAAATTTACAAATCAGATTTCAAGCAGGCTTTCAAGAAGTTTGAAAAAGCGTCAATTCTTTATCAAACTATTGGGGATAAGGAAGGTGTTTCCAATTGTTACAGGGGAATTGCAAGAACACATAAAGCCCAGAACAACTTTCAGGAGGCGATAGAATATTATCTGAAATCATTAAAAATAAATGAGGAAATTAAAAACGAGCGATTAACATCGCTGACTTTACTTGGTATTGGGAATTGTTATTCAGAATTAGGAGATTATACGAATGCACTAGAATACTACCAAAAGAGTTTTCAGATTCGTAAAAAAATAGGCAAAAAAAGCGATATAGCCTTTTCATTGAATAATATTGGTGTGGTACATGGAAGACAATCTAATTATTCGAGCGCGATAGAGAATTTCTATCAGGCACTGGAGATATTTGAGCAGTTAGGAGATATAGAAAGTGTTGCGTCTTGTCTAAATAATATTGCAATCATGTATGAATTGCAAGAAAACTATGATAAATCCTTAGAGTATTCAAAAAAAGCTTTGCACATAGATGAAAAACAGAAAAACAGAAAAGGGATTATTTTAAGTTTAAATCATATCGGTACAATTTATAAGAAACAGGGCAAAATAAAAGATGCGCTTGAATATCTTAATGAAGCATTAAAAATAAGTAAGGAAATCAAAGACGAACTTTCGATTTCCATTTGTCTTCATAGTATTGGTGAAGCGCAAGAATTTAAAAAAGAATACCTTCCAGCACTGCAAAATTATCAGCAAGCATTAGAGATAGGATTAAAAATTGGAGATCAATTAGGGATATGTGAATCTCATATCGGCTTATCTTCAGTTTATTACATCCAAAAGGCATATGATCAATCGCTACATCATGCTATTAAAGGACAAGAAATAGCTAAAAATTTAGAAATTTTAGATTTACAAAAAGATGCTAGCGAGCTACTTGCTAAGATATATTATGATACCAAAAAATACAAAGAAGGATATAATAATTATGTAGCATTTAAAATGCTAAGTGATAGTATTTTTAATAAAAGCAATTTACAGAAAATCGCTCAATTAGAATCTGAGTACGTGTATAAGGAAAGATTAAATTCGGCAGAAAAGAAAGAAATTACTTTACACAATAAAATAGATGTTGAAAAAAAGGAGAAATGGTTGTGGATTACTGGATTTGCTTTAGCTGCTATCATGTTAGGTTTGACTTTGCTCTTTTTAAGAGTAAAAAGATTAGAGTCTGAAAAGCAATACATTCTAATCGAACAACGCTTGCTGAGGTCTCAGATGAATCCACATTTTATGTTTAACACTTTAGCTGCTATTAAAACACAAATTAAGGAAAACCAAAAAACAGGATTAGATTACTTAACTAAATTCTCTAAACACGTTCGATTAATTCTTGAAAATTCTTTGCATGACTATGTTCTGATTGCAAAAGAACTAGAAGCATTAAGAAAATATATGGATTTAGAGCTGCATAGATTCCCTAATAGCTTTACTTATTCATTCAACTTAGTGAATATAAAAGAAGATGATTTTATATTCATACCGCCCATGCTATTGCAGCCTTTTATTGAAAATAGTATAAAACATGGATTTTTAAATATTGACTATCAAGGAGAAGTAAATATTTTGTTAAAGAAGAGAGATTCTAAATTTATTCATTGTGAAATTAAAGACAATGGAAGTGGAATGACGAAGCCCCAAGAGGGGAGTAAAGATTCTCTATCCACTAAACTAATTACATCATTTATAGAGAAACGAACACAATCTACAGTCAAAATTACAAACAGATTAGACGAAAATAAAAAAAATAAAGGGACAGTAATTTCCTTCTTAATTCCTTACAATACAACTGGTTATGATTAAAGCTATTATTATCGAAGATGATTTTCATATGAAGCATGAAATACATAATTTACTGCTTAAAAACTATTCAAATAACATTATAATTTTATCTAAAAACCATACTGTTAAACAAGCAGTACTAGCCATTGAGCAACATAAACCTAATTTAATCTTTTTAGATATTAATCTACCAGACGGTACAGGTTTTGATATATTATCACGTTGCGTATATAGAGCGTTTGAAGTGATTTTTATTACTGCCTATGATAATCATGCAATTAAAGCAATTAAAGCAGGTGCATTAGACTACTTAACCAAACCCTTCGATGAAAAAGATTTTTATGTTGCTGTGAATAAAGCGATTGAAAGGATTAATGAAAAGCGCTCGCTGACTTTGAATTATGAGGTGAGTTATGATTACTATAAAAACAATAAAAAAATTATTCTTAATACCTCTGAAAATATTTTTGCGCTAGAAGAAAACGATATCCTTTACTGTAAGTCTGCGGGAAATTATACTACTTTTTTCACCACTAATTCCAATTCCATTATCGTTTCGAAGTATATAAAAAAGTTTGAAGAAATATTATCAGAAGATATATTTATTAGATGTCATCGCTCTTTTATTGTAAATAAAAATCAGGTACAGAAATATAATAAACTAGGGCATTTTGTATTAAAAAATGGTGAAAAAGTACCTGTTTCTAAAGAACGAAAAGAATATAGTATCAGTCGTGTTTTCTCCTGACTCTTCTGGTTTACGAAAAAAATAAACCTGCTTATCAAAAATCCGATACCGCTCCTCCTTTTAGCTTGTTATTCATTAACTCTACTATTAGCTTTGTTAAAAAGCGGAAGCCGAAAAGCTACTAGAGT
>JBGCES010000284.1:0-2274 GCA_045106545.1 Saprospiraceae bacterium | reverse complement strand
GATGAAAGCAAGAATCTAGTTCTTGAAATTATTACAGATTTATGGAAATTTTATGAAATCAAAAATAGAGTAACTGGTAACAATATTTTTGAGAAGCGTTGGTATAAAGATTTAGAAAAGGAATATTCTCAAAGAATTAACAAAACGATCAAATTACTAGCTGTTGAAAACTACGATCTAGGTAAAAAATATGAAGGTTAGGGATTGTTCATTAAACTGTGTCAAAAATTAAAAAATAACTAAAATAATCATGGTAGGCTATAAAAATCCTACTTTTACTCTATCAGGTGAAGCGGCAGACAGCTCTGCTGCGGAGCAACTGTCTTAGGAATAACCTGTGTAGACTAGCATATCTGCTAACTCAGAGTCAATCAGCACTTTTGTTGATTGACTTTTTTGTTTTTTTTGAGCGATATGCATGGCTACCCAATACCTTAAAAAACCGATGTCAGCGCGGTCCGTTAGTATTGCATGACGCTCTACTCGCCTAGTTTCAAATCTAGTGGCATACGGTCGCCAAAATGAATAGCAAGTTGTTGGGCGGACAGTGCCCAGTTTGATAACTTGGTCGTCCACTTTTTCATGATGTCGCGTGCAGCTAAAAATACCATTTTTAACAGTGCCTGTTCGGAAGGGAATACTCCTTTGGATTTGGTCACTTTGCGCAACTGGCGATTAAAGCCTTCTACCGTATTGGTGGTGTAGATAATTCGTCGAATATCAGGCGCGTATTTGAAATACTGACTGAGCTGTTCCCAGTTATTACGCCAACTCAAAATGACGATGGGATATTTTTCTCCCCACTTTTTATCCAGTTCATCTAGCTGTCCTTCAGCAGCAGATTTACTACCCGCCCGATATACTTTTTTAAGGTCTTTAACAAACGATTTCTGGTCTTTGCTGGCGACATATTTCAGACTATTACGAATCTGATGAACGATGCATAACTGGACTTCCGTCTGGGGAAAAGCGGACTGAATCGCTTGTACAAAGCCTTTTAAGTTATCAATACAGGCGATTAGAATGTCTTTCACCCCACGATGTTGCAGGTCGGCTAACACACTCGCCCAAAAGTGAGCCCCCTCGTTCTCCGAAGCGTAGATACCCAGTAAATCTTTCTCCCCATCGGGATTAATTCCCAGAATACAGTACACCGAACGGCTCACGGTTTTGCCATCTTCCCGAATCTTATAGTGAATACAATCCATCCAAACTATCGGATAAACCGCTTCCAAACTACGGCTACGCCATTCTTGCATCACTGGTAGAACTTGATCCGTTATCGCACTTAATTTCCCCTTAGATAATTCTAAACCATACAAATCTTCCAAATGGTCTTGTATATCTCCGTAACTCATGCCTTTGGCATACATGGAGATAATATTATCATCCAAGCCTTTACCCAAAGTCGTCTGACGTTTACCAATGATTTGAGGCTCGAAAGTCGAAGCCCGGTCACGTTCCGTTTTAATTTCAATCGTTCCGTAATCCGTCTTGATTTGTTTGCTTCCACTACCATTGCGACGATTGGAGTTATTTGCCGCTTTTTCCTCGGATAAATGGTGGTCTAATTCACCCGTCAAACTCGCCTCAACAATCCGTTTGATTAGCGGGGCAAGAATACCTTCTTTGCCGCCCAACTCTTCGCCGTTACGCAGCGCGGCAACTGCTTGCTTTTCAAATTCGCTTAACTCGCTCTGGCGA
Organism: Saprospiraceae bacterium; assembly: GCA_045106545.1. Classification (GTDB taxonomy): domain Bacteria; phylum Bacteroidota; class Bacteroidia; order Chitinophagales; family Saprospiraceae; genus JBGCES01. The sequence continues at coordinate 570 of JBGCES010000284.1, read as the reverse complement.
TTCTTCTTTGATTGTCTAACTGTCATACGTCATGTGTTTGTACAAATATCGCATTCCTTTACGATATTCGTGGTGACACACTTTAATGAACAGTGTCTTTTGTTGTTACTAAGCCAACGAATTTTTCTGTTTTACAACAAAAGCAAATTACCTCCTACCTTTTCGCAATTTTTCCGCATCCTCAAAACGAATTCCAATCATTTCTTCCAAGGCAATACGCCCCAATCGGACATCTGTTTGCGCATTCAAAGTAGCTTCTACTGCATTATGGTACGATTCCGAAGCGCGATTAAAATCTTCAAAATCACCATCTCCATTTTTAAATAATTCAGAAAAATATTGATATACCGCTTCCGCGTCAATTTCTGCTTTCTGACGCGCTTTTAATACTTCAAAGGTGAGTAAGTATTCTTCGTAGCGTTTTTCCGTTTCAGCGCGAATTTCTAATTTTTGTTCGTTGAGTTCCCAATCAAAAACTTTAGCAAGTGCTTTTGCTTTCTTCACTTCGTTACCGGTAGTAAATAAAAATCCTAAATCGAGGGTTACACCATAAGATAATCCAGGTTGGAA
>JBGCES010000283.1:0-2779 GCA_045106545.1 Saprospiraceae bacterium | reverse complement strand
TAAGGAAATACTATCGTTTTTTGGAAAGCGAAACGGCTTTGGAAATACGGTTTATTCGCTATGAATCGGTAGCTCAAGCAAAGGAGGAAGTATTGCAAGCAATTGCAAATGTAAATGTAAATGTAAATGTAAAGCTAAAAGAACGGGATGATGTAGCGATTTTTCAACAAATTGAAGTGTGGATCGAAAAGAATAGTATGAATACACCCATTCTCCTCAGCGGCGGACAAAACGCAGCATGTGTGCTACGCATCGGTGATTACATTCATCGCAGTCGAGCAGCAAATCATCAATTTATCCATCCATTGTTACGCCATTTAGCGCAAAATCGATTCCCTTTTTCGCCGCGACTTATAGGCTCGGATAATGAAGGTCGAACCATACTTTCTTTTATCAAAGGTGAAGTGCCGCGCGATATAGTTTTGACGATGGAGCATAAAATAACGGCGATAAAAATCATGCGGAAATTCCATGATGTATGTGCGAATTCGGAATTTGCGGAAACGCAGGAAACGGTTTGTCACAACGATTTTGCGCCTTGGAATATCATTGTAAAAGATAATAAAGTGGTCGGAATCATTGATTTTGATGATATCGCGCCAGGGAATAGAATTGATGATGTCGCTTATTTTCTATGGACGTTTTTGGATTTAGGTACAAGTTCTAATTCCACCAAAACGCAAATTGAACAACTGACGATTTTAGCAAAAGCTTATGGTTTAACGTCAACACGCGACTTAGCAGCTGCATTATTGCGTCAACAGCAGCGTATTTTAATATTCCGGCAACAACGTTTAGCGAAAGCAAAAAATGAGGATGAGGCAGTGGAGTTACAAATCCCCGTTACGAATATTCAGCGAAGCATCGAATGGGTTGAATCAAATCAAAAATTAATTAAATCAACTGTTGTATGAATCCAATTCAAATCATTCGTCGGGAAATGACTGCCGTAGAATTAGCACGGATGCGGATTGGTTTTGACGAGCATACTATTGAGCAAAATGTGGCTGTACAAAGTGCCGATCGTTTTAGTTTTACGGCAGAAGCCAACGGTCAATTCGTGGGTTGTGTTTCGGGATTGGTTTATAAAAACGATGATGAATATTCGGGTTGGAGTTACCTAACGGATTTGTTTGTAGAAAAGGAATTTCGCATTCAAGGATTAGGGCGTTCTTTATTAAGAAAATGGGAAGCTGACATACGCGAAGTTGGCGTAAAACACGTTTATACGTGGACGGCAGGCTACGAAGCGCCTGCTTTTTATCGAAAACAAGGCTACCATATTTTTACAGAAATGGAACATTGGTATTCGGATGGGAGTAGTCGTGTAGGTTTGCGAAAGACACTGATTCCATTACTAAATATAGTTTAACATAAAGAAATTAAACACAATAGGCACAGTAGGACACATAGTTTAAGTATTTGATAAGCTATGTGTTCTATGTGCCTATTGTGTTTTATAAATAAATTTGTGTTAAATTGTACTAAAATATTAAGCTGATAACTTTTTTCTACTATTCCTCTTCACTAAATATTGCTATGAATTCTATCCAGTCGTTCCTTCTACCTTCTCTCTTTTTCTGCTTAAGTTGTAGCCAACAAAACAATCACTCAACTGAAAATATTCCAGAACTAAAGGATTCTATTATCACCAAAACTATTACGGAATCTACTTCTTCACCACCTGCTAATCCTTTTCAACCTGCCTACGTCAATGCCAAATCAGGTTTAAATTATCGTAAATCGCCGAAGGGAGAAATTTTAGGTAAATTTCCATTAAATACCTATCTAAAAGTAATCGAACGCACTAAGATCTATGAAGAAATCAAAGACGAAGGGGGATTGCTTAAAGGAGAATGGGTCGGCATTGAACAAGGCAAAGATACAGTCTATGTATTCGATGCGTTTTTATCCGAATCGCTTACTTTTTCAGATTTACAAATCTATTATTTATCGGCGCGCGAGGAACCTCCGTATGCTTATATCAATGTGTCTGAAAGTTATCCGTGGAATAACGAAAACGATGATCCAACCATTTTACTAGAGCAGGAATTAGGAAAAGATCCGATTATTTTTAGTAAAAAACGGAAACAGACTTTTTTGAAGAAAATGCAGTTGTCTCCATCAGATACGGCGTTTGTTTTTCAACTTTATACAGATACGATTCAGAAATTTGCGGTGAGCGAATTATCAGCAATTGCTACCGTAAATGTTTATGCGCAAGGTGATCGCGAATTATCTGAATACGATTACGAATTTAGTTTTGGTTTACCCGTAGAAGGTCGATTTGATACGGAGAGTTTAGTTTACATTGGGAAAGAGAATCCATTTCAGACGGGAAAGATTAAACTAATGATCTGGCAGCAAATTGACAATAAATTTCCTAAGAAAATTATATCTGAACGCCAGTATTTATTGAATGACACACCAATGCAAACGGAGCAAGCTTATAAATTTACTCACCAACAGTTGACTTATTACTTACAGGAATTAGTTTATAATAAATCACGCGGCTATCGTTTTCTAGCGGTAATGGAAGCCGATGAAGTTATCTATAGTTCGCTCCTTTCCGAATCTGAAAGTACTTATTTGAATCCAAGACAAATCGAGAATAAGCGTTCTGACTACGGCATGCAATGGACAGGAGAAATTTTCAAAGGAAAATCGCCCATTTTGTATGGTTTTACAGGAGAAAGTTTTGGATGTCCGCCGATTGATTTTGTAGATCGAAGTGAACCGACGATAATTATTAGTTGTGATAATCGGCATTAGAAAAGAG
>JBGCES010000282.1:0-2771 GCA_045106545.1 Saprospiraceae bacterium | reverse complement strand
CCCAGCCAAATTCCATAAATGGGTTGATCAAATACTGTTTTTTCTATGACGTTTCCTTGAAAGTCAATCAACCACAACACATTATCTGCCCCGAGCCAAATACCTACCGCATCATCGACTGTGATGTATTGAAAAAAGGTATTTTCTTGCTCAAATATTTTTTTAAATACACCATTTTTATATAGAAATACACTATTCTGTTTGGTAGCAAACCACTGTCTATCCTTTTGATTATCCGTAATGTAAGCAAAGGTTAAATCATTTACTTCAAAGGGGGCTTCATTCCCAAAATAAGCATCGAAGGGTACTATTTCTTCACTTATCGGATCAAATATATCTATACCTAATAGACTATCTTTGGGAGGTATAGTATTGGGGTATCCTTGATAATAAATCCACAACTTCCCTTGCTCATCTTGTTTTATCTCACGAATTCTATCATTGAATTGTAAGCCGTGTTCCTCTTTGGTAAATAATTGGAATTGGTAGCCATCATAGCGATTCAATCCATAAGCCGTACCGACCCATAAAATACCTTGTCGATCTTTATGAACTGCCGTTGTCATCAAACTAGCTAGTCCATTCTCCGTGGTAATGTGTTGAATGTCAAATAAGTGCTCTTGCGCAGCAAGTGGATAGTTTGAAAGAGAAAATATACTGATTAGGAGTGTATAAAAGAAAATCGAGTAGGGAAACTTCTTTAGAAGCACAGCATTTTGTTTGTCAATCATAGTCTGTTTAATAGCTCGGCAATACTCCGTGTCAAGTACTTATAATTTTCGCTTATTTATCAATAATTAAACCCAAGAATTGCCGTCAAAAGGTACAATGCTAATTTCAAATTTTCATTTCTTTAGGTAGTTGAGAACAAATATAATTAAATTAAGAGAAGATAGGTTGCTGGCAAAATGGATAATCAAACTGAATGTTATCGCTCGTTGTTTACTAGGAAATGTGAGTTTTGGATAAGCGCTCAATCAATTAGTAGAATTTGTGCATTCTGAAAGTCCTTTTCACCAACTTTAGTTTTATAAGCTGGAATGCATGGAATTTGCTCTAAAAAAGTGTAAGCAATTAAAGCAGCAATGACATTAACAAAATAATTTTTGGTACTGCGATTACATGAGTGCTCAATATCTAAAGTATGTTTCATCACATCGAAAACCGTTTCGATTAAGCCTCGGTGTTTCATATAATATTTTTGTTCGGGCGTAAGCTGTTGTTTTTTCTTCATATTCTTTCGCAGTTTGGTAATCAAATGCAAGCCGCGTTGTTTTAACGAAGCCGCAATTTTAGAAATATATCCTTTATCACCAAACAGAAATCCTTGCATATTTTCAGCGATAGATTCTAAGAGATTGTGGTGGTTGTCAGCGGTGTTTCCGGAGCTAAATTTGAAGACTACAATTTCACCTAACTGATTGATTACCAGATGTAATTTAAAGCCAAAGAACCAGCCCGTTGAACTTTTACCTCGTTTGGTTAACATCACCGACGAACTCGTTACTTTTCGTTACAAAGACTATCGTGATGGAGCAAAAAAGAAAGTAATGACCTTGGCGGGAACAGAGTTCTTACGCCGTTCCTGCTTACACATTTTACCCAAAGGCTTTCGCAAAATCCGTAGCTACAGCTTCGTTGCTAATGCTGTAAAAGCAAAGAAAGTTACTTTAGCTAGAAATGCACTCGGTGAAAAATGCAGGGGCTAATGCTACGCAAAGAACGCAAGCAAAAAGCCAAAGAACGTTTGTTTGCTAATCAGCCTGACCCGCTACGCTGTCCCTGTTGTAAAAAAGGAAAAATGATTACGGTCGCCGAGTGGCAGCGCAACAAATCACCGCCCAAGTGGATCGCACCATTGTTGAATTGAATCCTAAAGAATCACTTGGTTGGTGACTTTTTGCTACGGCAGAAGGTCACCCAAAATCGTATTGTTCAATCCCAAAAAATCAAAGCTTACTCCTAGTCATTCAATTTACTACCGCTGAACGGCTTTAGCTTCCTACCACTTGCTCAATTGAAAATCCATAATAAGTTCCTAAACCCGCTTCGTTCAACAACAGCTGATGGGTGCTGCGCACCGCTGGCGGGCTTCGCCACGCCCATCAGCCTTTAATGTTATGTTCAGCTTTCTTTTTTCTTTTCAAAATATTTTCAGCAATTTTTGTCCGTATTTGCTTTCTAATTCTTCTTTTGATTTGAAAACATATAAACTTGATCCTCCAGTTCCAAATGGTGACATTCCAACTTCACTAATCAAATATCCTGTTTCCAATTCTATTATCATTCTTTCTTCTAATTCATTCCACTCGTCATCATCTTTTGCTTCTTCAAATTGGTAAATTCCGATTATTTTCTTTCCCTTCATTTTATTTTTGTTTCGTCTCGAAATCTCCACTTTGTATTTCTTCCTCGAAATGAATCGTTTGAAAAATCCGTCTTCATTAAAAATACTATCATATCCATATTTATCACTTTTTACCAATGTTAATTTTTCGGAATCTCGATACGGAATTTCAAATATTTCTCCACTTTCTAATTTGATAATTCCATTTGAGGTTAGCAATTCATTAGTTGAATCGTAACTTCCAATTTTATCTTTTATATCTGCAACCTTTTTTCCGAGTAATTCCTTTGGTTTCATTTTTTCTTAGTTGAGCATAACGGTCTCGCATACCTGCCGTAGCCAGCTTTTGCTGGCTATGGAGTCGGGTAGGTCAGGGCGTCACCGCCCTTTCCCCCCTCAGAACTGCCCGTGCCACTTTCACGGC
>JBGCES010000281.1:0-6322 GCA_045106545.1 Saprospiraceae bacterium | reverse complement strand
CCTGAAACCTTTAATACTAATGAAGCAAATGACGGCGCACGCCACGTCATCCAACCTGATAAATTTTTAGGTGCAGGTGTAGATGCTGAACGAGACGGTAATGCCAGCGCAGAAGCCAGTGGTGATGATGGTGCAATGAGTACGCGTTCACAAGGGACAGTGACAGGCGGTGATGACGAAGATGGTATCAAATTTATCACTCCTTTGATTCCTAATAACGAAGCGTGTATTGAAGTAACTTATACTGCCGTTGCAGGAGAGAATTACTTAACGGGCTGGTTAGATTTTGATGGAGACGGTGCATTTACGGCAGCCGAACAATTAATGTTTAACGTAAGTGGAACACCTACCGCAGATGTACTTTTAGCAAATGGTACCGCTCAAACGGTAACGTACTGCTTCAACGTTCCTGCGGATGCTACTTTCGATGGCGGAGAAACGCACGCGCGTTTCCGGATGTCTTGCGAAACGGGCGTTGAATCTACTGGTTTTGTCATTGGTGGTGAAGTAGAAGATTATCATATTCCACTAGCAAAAGTCGGTTCATTAGCGTGGAACGATTACAACTACGACGGAATTCAAAACGAACCTGCGGATGCGGGTGTAAATGGGTTAGTCGTTAGTTTGACCGCTGCGGGTGTGGATGGAATTTTAGGAAATTCAGACGATGTAACCTACGAAACAACTACGGGCTTAAATACCGCTGACGAACCTGGTTACTATACCTTCTGTGGTCTGACGACGGGAGATTATCAATTGGAGATTGATGCGGGCGATAACATTTCGACCTTACTAAATCAGACGGACGAAGATCAAGATGCAGACGAATTTGTACAGACATTTACCGTTGATGAAGAAGCGGATAATATGCCGTTAAATGAAGACGGAATGTCCGAAACCAGCGGTGGCAATGGCTTCCCTGATAGTCACGAAGATTTGACGTTTGACTTTGGTTTCCCTGGTTTTGACTTTGGTGATTTACCTGATTCCTACACGACTTTATTTGATAATGACGGCGCACGTCACGTACAAGGTTCTAACCTATACTTAGGTTCTTGTGTTGATTTAGAAATCGAAGGCGCACCTGATGCAATGGCAGGAACTGTCACTGGCGGCGATAATAACACCGCAGGACTTGCGACTTTTGGTATTTGTGCAGAAGCAGGTAATGACGAAGATGGAATTCGTTTTATCACACCATTGATTCCGGGTGAAAAAGCGCAAATTGAAGTGACATCCAATGCCCCAAATGGAGCGGCAATCCTGAATACTTTCATTGATTTCAATGGTGATGGTGACTTTGCAGGTGATGCAGACGAGCGGGTAGAATTGTACCAAGTAGGTGGAACACCAGCGTTCAATGCAGTGATTCCACAAGGTACAAATACGCAGATTTACTGCTTCGATGTGCCCGCTACGGCTACCTTTACGGGAGGAGAAGTGTATAGCCGTTTCCGTTTGAGTACTACAGGTGATTTATCTTACGATGGACAAGCAGCCGACGGTGAAGTAGAAGATTACTGGCAGCCACTTGCGAAAGTAGGAAACGTCGTTTGGCAAGATAACGATTACGATGGCGAACAGGATGAAGCAGCTACGACGGGTATTAATGGCGTAACCATTACGCTAGTCACGGCTGGAGCAGATGGCGCGTTAGGTAATGATGACGATATTAGTTTTACTACTGAAACGGCTACAATTGACGGCGTTGATGGCGCATATTGCTTTGGCGGTTTGACTAGTGGTAATTACAAATTAGACGTAACTACTCCAACTGATTATCAAACGACCTTAATTGAAAATATTACGGACGGACAAGATGATAGTGATTTATCAGGTGTAACCTTCACGATTCCTGATTTAATCAACGACTTCTTACCTACGGGTGAAGATGGTGTAGCGGATACACCTAATAGTTACAACGACTATCCCGATACCCACGACGACTGGACGTTTGACTTCGGTTTTGTAGCCTTTGATTATGGTGATTTACCATCCACTTTCCCAACGGGCGAATCTAATGATGGACCGCGTCACGCGATTGGTAGCGGCTACGTTTTAGGTAGCTGTGTAGATGCCGAATTGAACGGTCAACCACAAGACAATGCAGGTGTAATTAATGAAGGAGGTGACGATAATACTTCTGGTACGGTTACCGATGGTGATTGTACTGATGCAGATGATGGCGACGGTATTCGTTTATTAACGCCATTAGTTCCTGGTGCGGAGGCATGTATTGAAGTGAAATCTGTTGCTCCTGAAAATGCAGTATTAAATGCATGGATTGACTTTAATGGTGATGGCGACTTTGTCAACGATTCTATGGAGCAATTGGTATTTACTACCCTAAACGAGCAGCCGCTGGCAAGTCCGAATACGCAAGGACAATTACCTGCGGGACAGCAAACGCAAATTTTCTGTTTTGATGTGCCTACTGATGCGACCTTTGAAGGCGCTGAGACTTATTTCCGTTATCGGATGAGCCAACGGGGTAACTTATCTTACACTGGTTTAGCGAGTAGTGGGGACGTAGAAGATTACTGGTTGCCATTGGCAAAAGTAGGTAACTTGATTTGGGAAGATACGAACTACAATGGTGAACAAGATGAAGCATCAGAAACGGGTATCAATGGTGTTATTGTTCAATTGATCACCCCAGGTTTCAATGGTATTCTTGGTGATGATGACGACCGAGTGTACGAAACGGTCACTCAAACTGTTGATGGTGTTGATGGGCGTTACGATTTCTGTGGCTTACAAAGTGGGGACTACCGCCTCCAAGCTATCTATCCAGATGGATTCTTACCGACTTACTTTGATGCAACCAACGAAGAGACGGACGATCACGATGGTTATTTTGTTGATTTTGAAATTCCAGATTTGATTAATGATTTCCTTTACGAGGATGAAGATAGTGCTGGTGACAATCCAGATGGTGGTGATTTCCCAGATTTGAATAATGATTTAACCTTTGATTTTGGTTTTGCTTTAATCCCTGTGTTAGATTGTTTAACTCAAATTGGCGACTTCAACGGCGATGGTGATAATGATGATTTGAACGAACAAGAAGTAGATAGCCCAGGCGTACCGAGTGAATTCAATGGCAATGGTATTGTTGAAGTTGCTGGTTGTGATGCAGCAATTCCAAATCAGTTTATGAAAATTGATTTCGGTTACGATATGGATCCGATCAACCCGATGTTTGAATATGATATTTTGATTAATAACCAACGGATTGTAACGGGCGTCGTACCAACAGCGGATACAACTTTAGCAGAACTGATTGGAAATGCATTTATCTACGGAATGAATGAAATCAAAGTTGAAATTTACTACAACGACGGCGTTACACGCACGCTCAATCAATCTTGTGATTCTCAATTGGAAGTACGCACTATTCAGACGACGATTACATGTAATAATTCGCTAAATATTTCTTTATCATCAAATTGTGAAGCGACGCTTAATCCAGATATTTTATTGGAAGGCTTATGTGATGACAACTTCGAGGGTTATGAAATTACGGCAACTTTGATTAATCCTTCTTCTGAGTTTGAAAATGTATTGAACCTTGACCTCCCCGCGATTATCAACAACAGTACGAACGAAGTAACGCTACAAGTACCTGGTACTTACCGCTATGTGATTACACTCGGTGATGAATTAACATGCTGGGGTGACCTACAACTAGAAGACAAATCTGCTCCAGTCTGTGCTCCTGCTGGCGATGAAGAAGCCTTAATCAATTATGACATCGACTGCGACGGCATAATCGAAACGGCAGTCAATGATCCATCAGGCGTAGATGATTTAGCAGATGAATACATTTTATGTACACTACTAGAGCAGAACGGTCACGAGATTTACTTTGATGAATTAGAAGCTCGTGATGCTGCTTTCGATTTAGATGGAGATGGCATTCCTCCTTACAATGCGGACGGCAGCGTGCGCGATGCGGATGACTTAGTAGCGGATTGTGATGGAGATGGTATCAACGAATCATCTGTTTGTGGAGACTTTTCAGATTGTACGGGTATTGAAACGGTATTGTACGAAGATGAGGAAATCGATGTTTGCGAATTAGCTGATTTATCTAATTTGCCAATTGATGCCACTCAATACGATGTGACTGCTTTTGAAGTGACCCGAGTTTACAAACGGACATGGTTTGCGATTGACTTACAGGGCATGCGTTCAACACAAGGCTGCTCGCAGTATGTCTTTGGCTTACGCCCGAAAGTAGCTACGATTGAATTACGCGAAGAAGTAGCCATTGATTGTAGTGCTGACCCTGCTTTGGTGGATCTACTTGCTGCGCCATACTTTAGCGTGCAAGATCGCATCGTCAATAATGGTACGGGTTCTAATGGGCCAACTGCATTTGATCGCGATAATAATAATGCAACCTCAGCTATTTCAGCTGCTGAAAAAGTGTACTACTTAACTCCAGGCGAACATACTTGTAAATATGCTACAACTTACCACGAAGATCCACAGATTGAAGTATGTAGTGGTGGTTACAAACAAATTCGCCACTGGTCAGTAGTAGATTGGTGTGATGGCGGACGTGTTTACGATGAGTTTACGCAATTAGTGAAAGTAGAAGATACGACCACACCTACTTTAGTGTTGGCAGGTACAGAAACGGCGTTCCCTGCGCCCGTAACTGCCGAAGAAATTGCACTGGGTATAGATACGATTTTTAATACGCAATTATTTGATTGTCAAGTAGATAGCCGTTTGCCATTAATGTCAATTAGCGATGATTGTTCAACTCCAACCATTGATAGAATTACGATTGAACGTACCGTTCAGGATGGTCATAACGAAGAGCAAGTGTTCATTAATAACTTTGCTGGTGCCAATGGAGTACCTGCCAATGGGGGCGACTTGGCTACCTTGAATTTACCAGCAGGTATTTATACTGTGACCTATTTTTATAGTGATGATTGTGGGAATGCAGATACGCGCTCGTTTACTTTCCAAACTGTTTCGGAACGCGCACCACAAGCGATTTGTAATGACCAAATCAACGTGACACTTGTCCCAACGGGTAATGAAGGTGACCAACGCGCTCGCGTTTACGCGGAAGACTTAGATGATACGAGTTCTGATGCTTGTTTCGATTTGATTTATCACGTGCGTAAAGGTGACGGTACGGATCAGCCATGGACGGAATATGTTGAATATGATTGTAGTGATATTGAAAATACCGATTTAAAATTAGAACTACGCGTAACGGCAGATGCAAATCGCAATGGTGTCGCGGATGAAAACGAGCAGTTCAGCGTATGCTGGGGCTTGGTGAATATCGAAGATAAAACGCCGCCATTGTTGGCAATTGATAATGCTGAACTTGATTGTGCGGATAACCGTTTGGTGCAGCTGGTTTTAGCAACGGGTGACTATACTGCAGCCGACAACGACGGATTTTTCCCGACGGTAGTAGGTGGTTGTACCGCAGATGGCGTTACACTTCAACTGACCGATGTGGATTTACGTGCATACGACCCAACTTGTAAAATCGGACGTATCACTCGTACGTTTACCGCTTATCGCATATCAGATGATAATCGGACTTACGGTAACGAAGTAACGCAAAATATTACCGTAACTTTCCGTTCAGATTGGACAATGACCTTCCCCGCGGATGTGATGGTCGTATGTGACCCAGCGGCGGATTCTAACTTAGATAATGTACCAGACCCAGTTCGTATTGAAGACATTCTAACAAATCGAGGTTGCGACCAGTGGGGTATGGAAACGAATGATGAAATCTTCGATATTGTTGGTCAAGATGGCGATGGCGCTTGTTTCAAAGTGATTCGGACTTATAAGTTCATCAACTGGTGTACTTGGGATCCGACGAATACCGAAGAAGGTGTTGTGCCTCGTCCATTAGATTTCTTTACAGACGCTAGTTTACGAGTAACCTTAGATTATCAATCCGATTCTGTATTAGACATTTGTACATTACAGAATAACATTGATGACCGCTTTGAACGGGCAAATGATCCTTACGATTTACAATTTTTAGGGCGAGATTTTAACCCAAATACGACCTTGTTTGCCGATGAACGTGATGCAGATTTTGTTTATTTTGATGAAGATGATGTACAAGGTGGTGATGCTTTCTTTACAGGTGACTGTATTACAGATGGCTTTAATGCTGTCTTTGGAACGAGCATTGATCGAGCTAATAATACCCCTGCTAACGAATTAATAGATGATGCACAAACGCACAATTTCGTTTCAGCGGAAGCTTATGGCTACTTTATCTATCGTCAAATTATCAAAGTAGTAGATAATCAAGCACCAGTTA
>JBGCES010000280.1:0-1990 GCA_045106545.1 Saprospiraceae bacterium | reverse complement strand
CTTTCGTTACGACAGAATTAGTCGCGATAATTGCTCCATCACCGACTGTCACACCTGGCATAATCGTCGCGCGATGTCCGATCCACACGTCATTGCCAATTACAGTATCAGGTTTAGCGGGATAAGTTTTTCCTTCCATCGCCTTCGCCCAATCTGCACCAAAAATAGCAAAGGGATAAGTCGAAATGGCATCGGTTAAATGATTGCCACCATTCATAATAAAAGTAGCGTCAGAAGCGATCATACAGAACTTACCAATAATCAATTTATCGCCCACAAAATCGAAGTGGTACTTAACGTTTTTCTCAAAATTCTCCACGTTCTCGAAGTCGTCATAGTACGTGTAATCACCAACAATGATATTGGGATTTTTGATGATGTTTTTGAGAAAGCAGAGGCGGTTGTAGTGCGGCAACGGGTAGGCGGTTGCTGGGTTGGGTGCAGGCATTTTTGTAGTTTTAGTTTTGAAAAAATAATATTGTTAAAATGGTAAATCATCTCCCCAATCTTGAGGTGGTGGATTAGGGTAATCGTCAGCTTTTGGAAGTTCAATATGTGAATAGTCATTCATTTCGAACAATGGATATTTACCCTTTAGTTCTGCAAAGATTGAACTCAAATAATTGGGCGCAACTGATAATAGAATGTCTTCATCCCAGCCATCTTCATCACGTAATTCATAATTCATTGGAGCAGTGAATGTCTTGGTTAGAATCCGATAACGATCGATAGATGACTTAGATAAAATACGAAAAGTATGGTATTCTACTCCGTATAATTTTGCAAGCGCTAAGACGATTAACTCCCTTTCAAGTGGTTGCAAATTTTCATATTTTGGAAATCGTAGAGGTGGTAAATCTAACCATTCACTCAATTGACGATAATCTAAATTATCCTTATTCTCAGTTGGATTAAATGCTATAGAATAACTCGCTTTTCGCATTTGTTTTCGCATGGTTTCAACCTGTAAAACAATTTTTAGAACTTCGGTTTTATCAGGTGAGTCTGCTTCAATAAATTGAGCATGAACTTGCTGATAAAACTGTAGTAAATTATAATAAAGCACATCTAGTTGCTCAATATCGTGGATTTCTTCAAAAGGAAAGGTAGCTAAACCTTTTGAATTTTCTTCCCATTCCTGCCAGCAAGGGCATTTATCTAACTGAAAGGGACAATAGCGATTATCATAAGGACAATAATCGAAATGAACGCAACCCGTATAACTTAAGAAAGTGAATTTGTCTAAAGCTTCGACGTAAGTTATGTACACTACTTTGACAGGTAGTTTTTCCGGAATATTAATATCTAAACCGTGACTGAAATAACTGTTTTTCAAGGCTTTAATAATTTGCTTTGCTTGCTCAATAGTTAGTTTTTCGTAAGGAGGAAATTGAATTTTAGATAATCCAATTTGTGCGCCTAAGCTTTGAGTCGGTATTTCATGAATAAAGCGTTCGACATCAGCAAAGTCTTCTTCCAGAGTTTTAAATTTCGGAGGGCGATCTTCTTCAGAAAAGGCAGTAGCTTCAATATCATCGAGCAGTTGTTGGATGTATTTCTTCATAGTACCAACTAAATTAAGGTATTAATTTGAAATACCCAAAACATCTAAAAACGGCGACGAAAATTGTGTTTAATATTGATTTTTGTGCTAAAAAAATAGGTGATAACCTGCTGATTATCACCTAAATAGATTGCTATAATTTTTAATTAATTTCTAAAGATAAATACATAAATAAGGTAAAAATAAAAAAGATATAGACAAATACAATCTCCTGATTTTCAATACTTTGTGAAGTCTGTCTTCTGTCAGTCCCGAAATACTTCGGGACGGTCTGTTTTCTGTTTTCTGACTTACTCTAAAACTCCAATATCTCCCGCACATCCATCGGATCTTCAATCTCACGATCCAGCTCCGTCATTTCAAACACAAACTCGTCCTTCCCTTGATTAATTCGTTTAAAATCGGCGGGCATAAACCGCGCGATTT
>JBGCES010000028.1:0-8714 GCA_045106545.1 Saprospiraceae bacterium | reverse complement strand
GGGTCGGTGTCAGGGAAGTCGGCATAGCTAGTTTCAGGCGTGCCGTTATTATCGGCATCTTCTACTAAATAATAGCTAAAATTGGTTAGTTTACTACAAGGATTGCTCGGAATGACCTGAAAATCCTGTCGTGCAAAACAGTCATTATCTTCGTCACATTCTTTATCATGTAAGAACGTTAATTCAGGTTCAGCAGCGCGGCGTACTTTAATGATTTGCTGATAAGTAATACTGGATTTACGTTCATCCAGACTATCACTTTCAACGATGACTTGGGTATCTTCATTTAAAATCAAATTCGCATCTCGCAACACTTCCAGCGGCGCATCATCAGCGATAAAGCGACACCAATTGGCTAATTTATAGGTGCGTACGATTTTGTAACAACCATCTTCTTCGGCTTGAAAAATAGTCGAATCGACCGTCATCGCCCACTTGTCACAACCCCGATTATTTAAAATACTATCAATAATTAAAGTCGGTGGAATATCGGTTGCCACATTACAATCAATTACGGCATCCAATGGGAAACGCATCGTCCAGCTACTCGAATCACGGACAAAAAGTGTCTGTTTACAAAAATTAGACTGGTTGCCACATTTGTCTTCGGTTTTAAAGGTACGTTCGATTTTTCCTTCCCCACATGCTCCGTCGCGCGTTATTTCGACCGTTGATTCTATGCCTTGTACACTTTCGCCACAGTTATCCGTTCCGACTGCTTCACCTAATAAATTATTAAGCGTAGCGGCAATATCAGGAAGTGCGGTTTCGTCGGCGAAAAGAAAACCGTAATCCGCACAAGACACTTCCATCGAACTGTTGGTACACTTGGGTTCTACTTTATCATCGAGTTCAACTCCGACGGTACAGTATCCAAAATTTCCTTTTTCGTCTTCGACCCGTAAAATCAATTCTAAATCACGCCCATCGCATTCCGTTGTATTTAGATCTGCTTCCGTAAAAGTGATATTGCTTTTAAAACTTGTATCGGCAGGAAGCCCTGAAGCGGGAGCGCGCGCAATGGTAAATGCCTCTTCCGCTAAAGCACAATTATCAAAACTACCGCCATCAAAAGTGGAAGCGGGTAGGGTAGCGCGACAAGTAGAAGAAAAAGAAATGGATTTATTATCATCACAAACGGCTACAGGTTCAACGCGGTCTTGGACTTCGAAGAAGTAGCGGCAGGTACGCGCTTCTTTACGTCCCGTCGTGAATTGATTAAAATTGAAAATAGGGAACGTAGTGGGTGCATCCGCTGTAATATTTCCACATTCGTCACTGGCTTTAATTTCCGCAAAATACTTGCGACAACCTGGCACTTCAATATCAATCATTGCGATACCACTGCCTGCTGATGCGCCCGAACCTGTTACGGTATATTGACTGCGAAGTAGTTTTTCGTAATTATTGATGTTATCATTTATATCAGTGATATTGTCATCAATTTGAGCGTACACTTCCAAGATTTCGAAGGAAATAGCTGCTTTACAAACGTCTGTTGCTGCTAAATTTAAGGTAGCTGTTCCACGACAACTGGTATCATCGGTATTAAAAATAAAAGGTTTTGCAAAAGAACCGGGGTCGGAGTTGGCAACTGATACAGCTGTATTATTAATGCGTATGCGGCGAGCAATTGGACAAGTGACAATAGGAGCGTTAGTGTCATCTACTTTTACGGTACATTCCGCTGGATTCATTTGATCCCCCAATGTTGGATGGGATTTAATCGAGCCATCCTCACTACACCAATCTATGATGCGATTAGTAAAAACTTCTTTAAAACCATCGGCGCAACCTTCAAATTCGCTTACCCGACTGATTAAACCGTAATTGCAATAGGAATCGGCATCTTGAATATAAAAATCGGTACTACTTTGAAAAGTACCATTTCTATTTATATCTAAAAAAGGACGGCAGGCATTGCTGATCGTAGTAGCATTTGATCCACATTCAAATGATTTGATACCCGTTGGAATGACAATCGGTGGGCGTTCGACTTGAATAATCTGAATGTCTGTTCCTTCACTTCCACAAGCGTCCGTGATGCGCCAAAGTGCCTCGATAAACCAAAACTCGCAACCGTCACTCTGTATTTCACTCAAAGTAACGGTCGTTTCAATAATATTACAATTTTGATTGATTTCAAAGCCGCCTGCTTGTTTAAGACGGGTTTGGGTGAATTGGTCGAGGTCAATATCTTCACAGCCAAATACTTTTAGGGTATCTGGCGCCGTAATCTGCGGCGTACTTTTATTTTCGATGTTAATAAAACCCCAGCATTCATCGCCCGTACAATCGGATACGACACGACCGATGATGATTTGACAGATGTATTCTGCGGTAATTGGATTGGGTAATTCATTTCCAGAAAAATCTTCTAAAATAACGGTGTATTTGGAAGTGTCAATATCGCCTTCTAGCAAAAAGTCGGGCGTAATTTTTACTTGACAAGTCGTACCCAGCGAAATATTTATTTCATTATCACAATCGCTCAACTGAGTCAGTGGCGCGATAAGTTTGGCGGCATCGCTAATCAACTCACAGACCGGATCACTAGCTGTATCGCTTAGTACAACGCGATATAGGTTGCCATAGCGTGTTTCGGGTTCCATGATTGCCAGGCGGTCGGTTCGC
Source organism: Saprospiraceae bacterium (assembly GCA_045106545.1). Lineage (GTDB taxonomy): Bacteria > Bacteroidota > Bacteroidia > Chitinophagales > Saprospiraceae > JBGCES01. The sequence continues at coordinate 6,080 of JBGCES010000028.1, read as the reverse complement.
ACACCAATATAAATGCCAATACTGGATAAGTCATTCCAAGTCGTACCATCATCCGTACTTTCTTGCCACTGAAAACGCACTTCATCGTCACCGTCGTTATCGGCATCCGCGTCGTCCGATTCACCACTATATTTTACAAAGAAGTAGGCCTCTTCATCAACGCAGGGCTGGGTATCAGTAGGTTGATCTGTAATCTGGAAATCAGGATTGAAGTTGGAATTATCGCTGGAATAATGTGCAGTAGAGAAGCTGAAGAGTAGATTGATAAAAAGAAATATAATCCAGTATTGCCTTTGTCGAAAGACAATGGAAAATAAGCGGCCACGATGCCTTAACCAACCTTGAGGGATGGATAACATGGATTATAATCTGTTAATTTAAAATAGATAGATTGGTATGTGATAGAAAATAAAAGTAGAATAGAAGTGTAGTCGTACTCGATAAATAATTCTTAAATACAGCACAAATGTAGCTGATTTATCTAAAGATAAAGAATTAAGGAGGGGGAAAATCGAATGTACGACAGCAGGTTGCAAGCTAAATGATACGGGGGGACGTAAAGGTGAAATTATTACAAAAATATCGCCAAAAGATGAAAGTGAACTTGATAAGTGGCTAATATTTTTATTCAGAAAAAACTAGAATTGTAAGGATATGCCTAAGCCTAAGGTCGCATTTTGTGCAGTAGGAATAAAAGTGGGGTCGATTTGTAAACTCAAATCTTCGTCGATGTCAAAACTGAGTAAATGTGCATCTACAAAGGCATCCACACCTTGCAAAATATAAACTAAAACGCCACCGATATAGGACAACTGCAAGTTTTTATCGTAACTATTGCGGAGCGTTTTGAGTGTATTGGCATTATCGAGGCGAGTGCCTTGTACACTATCTGGCAGGTCTCCGTTGTTGACTTTTGTCAGATACAGACTTTGATACAGGTCGTATCTTTCTTTATTATAATTGATGGAAAAAACTATTCCCGTAAATGCACCATAGACCAAGGGCACTTTCCACCATTTTTTATTATAAACTTGTCCCATTCCTGGTACGAGTGCGAGTAAGGCAGCTTTTTTGGGATTGGGATAATCTTGCTTGAAGGTGCGGTAGAGGAAAGATCTTTTCTGTGCTAATGAATCTGTAGCGTTGCTGAGTTGAGTTGAGTCACTGAGCATGATAGTTGGCTCGTTGACTAAAGTGGTGTCTGTTTGCTGCGCATTAAGGTTAAGTGAAAGCAGCATAAAACCACTAACTAATGTCCAAAAACTAAGTCTGTTACTTACGTTTACTAAACTTCTAAAGTTTAGTAAACGTAGATTCTGGAAAGACGAACTTATTATTTTATCAATGCTAGGTTGGGACATGATTGGCAAATTTTACATTAGAAAACTCAACGTTTTCAAAGAGAAATTACACTCTTACAACGAAGTGTATTTATAAAATATCACTTGCTGTGAATTTATTAACCTATCGTTGGCTATTTATTAGAATCGTAACCATTCTGCTCCGCAAAATCGATTAAATCTAGTAATTCATTCAATGCTTTATTACCTTTCTCAAATGGAATCACGACTTGTCCCGAGCCGTCTTCTTTGAGTTTTACTTTTACTTTGTTGCTGCCAAAGAAAGATTTAAACCTACGTTGTGCTTGTTCAAAATCGGCATCTAGTTTTGCGGTATTCGTACTTTTCGTTTTGGTTAGCCCTAAAAAAGCATCGACTAAATTGGCAGTTTGTAATGGAGTAAGGTTCTTTTTTACAACTTGCGCGCGTACTTCGTCTTGCTGACCTTGATCGGTGAGGCGACCTATTTCTTTGAGGTGCTCTAATTTTAATTCTTCGGCTTCTAATTCGTTGATATTGGCAATGTTCTTTGCTGCAACCTCTAGCGCGACTCGATTGGCAACATACATATCAACGAAGTCGTGCAACTCTCTGGTCGTCAGTTTTTCATCCTTAGTTTTGGTAATGAAAAAATTCTGATAGATAAAAATATCCACCTTCGCTAATTCAATAGCTTGTTCAAAAGTAATATCTCCAATCAGTAACTCATTTTTTAATTCTGGGTTAGCATTTTCTGCATTGATTTGGGTAAAAACTTCACTATTATTTTTGTATAATTTTGCTAATTTTTCCGTTGCCCGTACAGATAAACTATCGCGAATAATATTTCTGAAAATAATATTTTGATAAAAAGAATCGTCAATCGTCACTAACTCCCGTCCATGTCCCATTGAAATATCACCATCTTTTAGTGCTTTGGTAATTTCGGGATTTTCTATTTTTAATAAACCCAAATAATTGGCAACCGTCGCGCGTTTTTTTCCTACGCGTTCGGATACACTTTTTTGCGTCAGCTTGAACTCTTCCATCAATCGGTAGTAGGTATTTGCTACCTCCCACGGATTCAGATCTTCCCGCTGAATGTTTTCCACCAACGCCATTTCCATCATCTCCTGATCATCGGCGATGCGAATAAAGGCGGGAACTTCTTTAAGTTCCGCTAATTTAGAAGCTCGCCAGCGACGTTCCCCCGAGATGATTTCGTATTTATTATCGGCAACGTAGCGCACCGTGATGGGTTGGATAATACCTAATTGGCGAATGGAGTCAGCCAGTTCATTCAACGCATCTTCGGCAAAATCTACCCGTGGCTGTTCTGCATTAGGATGAATATATTCGATAGGAATATTTGCAACCGTATTGGCTAAGGTTTTAACTACTTCTTCTTTATTCTCTTTGGTTTCAGTTCCACCAAAAAAAGCACCGAGTCCGCCACCCGTCATACCTGTGCGGCTAAGACTTGCTCGCAATTCGTCTTTACTTGCTCGTGTTTTAGAGGATGCTCTTTTGACTTTTTTTGCCATGTTAATAATTTGCTACGGAAAAAGTAAATGTAAAATGTAAAACTCAAAATGTAAAATATAAAAGTGAGAGCGACAGGTACTTTTAGACATACATTAAGACAAGAAGTTCACAAGTTATTTTTTAATTGTTCCTATGAATTTGGAGAATTTGTTTTCTCTAGATTTTTGTTAATGTTAAGAAGGCAAAACTAAAGTTTTTGCAATGAAAAAACAGATTGAATGGAGAATTTTTAATTCCATCTAATAAAAAACGGGCGATGTTCTACAAAACATCACCCGTTTCCTTTAGCGATAGCTGTAACTAAATACTACCAACTAAAAACTTCTTAACTTCAACTACGGACGCGCTACATCTGGCTTTTTACTACTACCATTGCTACCACTACCACCTTTTGCGCCTTTTTTACGCTTTTTCTTACCTTTTACTTTACTCGCCGCTTTTACTGCATTGTAAGCATTGACCGTACCACCCGTTACACTCAAGTCACGGAAAGAAACCAACTCGTCGCTGCCAGGCAATTTTACTTGAATATTGCGAGGCGTAGCCGTAGTCGTAATGATGTCTTTCACTTGCTCTGCCGATAAATCTGGGTAGTAAGAACGTAAGATTGCGGCAACACCAGCGATGACCGGCGAAGCCATAGAAGTACCACCGAAAGTATCATAAGATTGGTCAGGAGTAGTAGATAAAATATCTACACCTGGAGCGAAAATGTCCACGTTCTCTTTACCATAGTTAGAAAAACGTGCAGGTAGTTCCTCACCGCCTTTCCAGCTAGCAGCACCGACTTCGATCCAGTTTTTAGCTTTTTTAGGTTTAAACCAACCTGATTTTTCGTAATTATCATTAGGGAAGTTACCACCTAAATCATTATTTTCCGAAGAGTTACCTGCTGCGTGTACCAAGAGTACGTCATTTTTACGCGCATATTTTACAGCTGCATCTACCGCGCCTTTGTCCCAAGCGTAGCCTTTTCCAAATGACATATTAATAATACTTGCGCCATTATCCACTGCATAACGAATCGCGTTTGCTACATCTTTATCGCGTTCGTCGCCATCAGGCACACAACGTACGGACATAATTTCTACATTATCAGCTACACCTTTGACTCCTAAGTCATTGGTACGTTCCGCAGCGATGATACCAGCAACGTGTGTACCGTGACTTGCATCAGGACCTTGTACATCGTTGTTACCATAATTACGATCGTTGGGATTGGCGTAGTTATCACCAACAATATTACGGGGATCGTACTCTGTATTGTAGTAATAGTTAGCTTGCGAATAGAAATAATCGTAAGCTTCCGTCAAATCCTTTTTGATAGATTTAAAATCAGTACCTTGTTGTAAAAGATTTTGTGTCACAATTGCTGCACGAGATACCAATGGGTCATCAGATTCTAATTTTTCTAAATCCTCCACTGTAATATCTTCTTTCCCAACCTCTTTTTCTAAAGTACTCATCGCATTGAGCAGACCACCATACAAAGCAGCATTGCCCGACATTTCTTCTAATTTCTCATTGACTTCTTTATCCAGCTTTTTGAATAACTCGTAATCCGCCATATCACTTTTACCGATTGCGGTTTTGGGCTTATCGCCAAACTGCTGTTGAAATTTGCGTAATAGACGAGTGGCTTCTAGATTATCATGATCTACGTTTTTACCGTCTTTACCACCGATGAAGTTCCAACCGTGAATATCGTCCACATAGCCATTTTTATCATCATCGATATTATTATTAGGAATTTCACCTCTGTTTACCCACATCACTGATTTCAAATCTTCGTGGTCGGGATCTACTCCAGAATCTAAAACCGCTACGATAATCGTTTCGCTTTTTTTATTTTTTAGTAATTCTTGATAGGTTTTTTCGGTACTTACACCTGGAACGGAAGATGTTCCTTCATCTAGATTAAACCAATTTTCGGGAGCTTGTTGCGCCATAGCTGTCCCAGTGAACAACAATAATGCAAAGGATAATTTATTGATTAATTTCATTGAAAAGATTTTGATATATTTCTGTATTTAAATGTAGCGTTAGGAATTATTACATAATATTATAGTCATTGGCATTAGCCAAAAACCAAATCTCAAAAGTAAGATTAATATAACAGTAGCTAGCATTTACTTAGTATTTTCAAATCAGAAAATTGGCTAAATGTTGACAAATGACGGACGAAAAACATTTTAATATTTGCCAGATTGTCTTTTTGTTATAAGAATTAGTCGTTGAACAATACCTTTTCTAGGAAAATTTTTATCTTTGACTTACAAACGCTTATCAAATTAGTACTTCCTCCTATCTGTACTTTTTTAACTCCTCACCGAAATTTTCCATTCGCTTGTTAATTCCCAATTACTGTAAATTGTTATTCAACCTTCATTAGTTGGACAATTCTACTAATCAAAAGACGTTAATTTTCATATATATATTGTATATGGCTAATATTGATTAAATAATATGCTGATAATCAATTAGTTGTGTAAAATAAATCGTTTTTTATAGTTATTCAATTAACATATAAACATTATTAATTCGCTTTATTAGTTAATAAGAAGTTAGAAATCATCTCATATTTTGGAGCTTAGATTTCTAATCACTTAAATCTGTCAAAGTACTTAAAAATTTATTTTGATGAAACGTTTATTATTTTTCTGTGGACTGTTTTTGCCATTTTTCTTGTCTGCACAACACTTCGAAGTAGGTGTTCTAGCTGGTGGTTCTACTTATGATGGAGACCTAATGCCGACTAAGATTACAGCGTTGGTAAAAGAAGCGCATTTTGCAGGCGCAGGCTTTGTACGCTATAATGTTAACGACTTTGTCGCAGCCCGAATTAATTTGGCTTACGCTAAAATATCGGGAGACGATGAGAATATAGATACTGCTATTCGGGAACGCAATCTAAATTTCGAATCAACGATTCTAGAAGGCGGATTGATTGCCGAGTTTAATATTTTAGGTTATCAGCCTTATGCTTTACAACGTGTCTTCTCGCCTTATATTTTTGCTGGAATTGTAGGTTATAGATTTAATCCACGAACAGAGTTTGGTGGCGAAATGGTTGACTTGCAGCCACTTGGAACGGAAGGACAAGGATTAGAAGCCTACCCCGATCGTGATTTTTATAAACTAATTCAACACGCAGTGCCACTTGGTGGGGGCGTAAAAATTGCCTTGACGGACGCACTGAATATTGGTTTAGAATTT